>JBBTDR010000134.1:0-6263 GCA_038042665.1 Nitrospinota bacterium | reverse complement strand
TCCAAGAGGCCTACCCCAACGTAGAGTTCATTCGAGCTGACCAGGCCCCCGAGCTGCTCGTGGGCGTTGTCCTCCTCGTGGCGCAGTCCCTCCTTCCGGGAGGCCTCCAGGGCGAAGACCCGGATGGTCCACCACAGGACCCCGAAGGTGATGAAGGCTTCCAGGGTGACGCGGATTTCGGCGAGGTACTGGGTCACGGCGGCTCCCACGGTGCGAGGTGGCATGTCGCGGCCCCCAGGCCGGAGCCTGGTGCCGCAGCTTTGGGTGCCTTCCCCCCCGAGCGGCGGAGCCGCTCCCGGGCGCGTGGGGACGCCTGAAGGGAACATGGGCGGGGTCTCTCCAGGCGCAACCCATTGTATCCTCATCCTTCCACCATGCCAACCTGGGGCCATCAGGCCCGCGGGAGGGTGCGGCGAGGGCAGGTTGGCTCCCCGGCGGGTTTCGGGGTAGCATGACCAGGCCTTACCCCCCGCCGGGGCCCATAGAAGGAACGAGCGATGATCCCGGTGCCGCTGGATACCCCTGTCGAGGTGCGGGCCCGGAAATTCCGGGAAGTCCTGAACGACGAGCGTGCCGCGGCCTACCGGGCCCTCCAGGAGACCACGCGCGAGTACCCCGGCGCGATGGCGCCCCAGGTCCGGAAGCCCCGGCTGGCCGAGGGCGGGCGGAGCCTGGTCGCCCTGGTGCGGGGCCGGAGCCGGGAGGAGGCCATTCGCCTCGCCGTGGAGATGGTGGGGGGCGTCCGCCGCGCCCTAGACCCCGTGGGGCCGGTCCTCCTCAAGCCCAACTTCAATTCGGCCGATCCCTTCCCGGCCTCGACCCACCCCGGCCACATCCAGACGGTGGTGGACATGCTCCGCGAGGCGGGCTGCGGCGGGATCGCCCTGGGCGAGATGGGGGGCCTCCTCTCCCTCCCCGCCAAGGACAACTTCAGGCGCTGGGGAATGGAGGCCTTCGAGGCCCGCAACGGCATCGAGGTGCTCCGCTTCGACGAGGAGCCCTGGGTGCGGGCCCACGTCCCCCCCGCCCTCCGCTGGGGGGGCCAGGTCCACTGCATCGAGCGGCTGCTGCGCCCGGGCCAGCACGTCGTGAGCCTGCCCACCATGAAGAGCCACGGGGGCGGCCCCCGCTTCAGCCTCTCGCTCAAGAACGGCTACGGCTTCGTCCACCCGCGGGACCGCGTGCGGGCCCACTGGGTGCCCCAGATGGCCGAGATGATCATGGAGACGAACCTCCTCTACACCCCCAGTCTCGTCGTCCTGGACGGAACCTCGTGCTGGATCTCGGGCGGGCCCTACACCGGGGAGGAACGGACCTCCAACGTGGTCATCGCCGGCGACGACCGCATCGCCGTGGACGTGGCGGGGGCGGCGGTCGTCCGGGCCATGGGGGCGCCCCTCCTCAAGGACTACCCCGTGTGGGCCCACCGCCAGATCCGCCGGGCGATCGAGCTGGGCCTCGGGGCCCGGGGGCCCGAGGAGGTCAAGCTCCTCGCCCAGGACACCACCCAGAGCGCCGATTTCCCCGGCCTCGTCCAGCAGGTCCGGGCCTTCGTCGAGGAGGAGGACCCCGAACCGGCGGCTCTAAGGGCCCCCCAATTCGTTGACTTGAAAGGGGCAATCCGCTAGATTGCCGCCTCGCTCCGCGCGAGCGGGGCGTCCCAGATCATGGAGTCCCCGAGCGGCGGGCCGCTCGGGTGGCGGTGCCCGCCACCGCCCCGTGGGGCTGTAGCTCAGCTGGGAGAGCGCATGACTGGCAGTCATGAGGCCAGGGGTTCGATCCCCCTCAGCTCCACCAAGTAATTCAAAGGCTTGCGGCAAATGCCGCAAGCCGGTTTTCTTTCAAGTGTCCAAAATGCTTCTCCAAAAGACTTCAGCCTGAGGCAGGACAACGCCGTGAGTGAAAAACAACAAATCGAGCGCAGCACGGCCGATGCTTTTGTGACCCTGTATAATAAGGAGAAGCACGCGTCTTTTCGCATTGTGGCGCTCGGCGACACGCCCGACGCTCGCTGTGCCGATAATGTGGGTGCGCGACTCAATCTTGAGATCACGCTGACAGAAGATAGACCCTGTGACATTCAGGCGTTGCTTGGCCGTTCAAGCGCCCGTGATGTGGATACTCTGAAGTCTGAACTTGAGAGTGGCAGAGGGGAGGGTAGCTCTCTCAGTGACGACGTTCTGACGGTTCTCATTGACCGCATCTCCGCTAAGTTCGACAAGTGGTACGGTCCGGATACGGCCTTAGTGGTTCGCGACACGTCTGGTGTCGACTGGGACTGGGACCTTGTGGTAACGAAGCTCCGTAAGCGATTGGGAGAAATTGCAAATCCCTTTGATCGGGGTGTCTGGCTGGTGAATCGTTCCAAAGACCGGTTTTTTCGTCTGCTGTGACAGGCCTCGAACTGACAAGGCGCCGCATCCCTAAGCCACACGAGGCCGTCTATCCCCCCGCGTCTTTCTCCTTGCCCGCCTCCCGGCTCGTGAGATTCGGCTGAGTTTTTGGACAGGATGGGATTTCGCGCTTGACGCCCGAGAGGCGTCTTGGTAGGCTGAACCTGTCGAAGTGTTTAACGTTAATCAACGCTCTTCAATGTTGGGAGTCACGCGATGCCCCCGAGAGCGCTCCAAGCCAAGCCACGCATGGTCAAACGTCTTCCCATGACCAAGGTCCGCCATAACCTGGGCGCGCTCGTGAAGGGGGTCCGGCTCCGCAAGGAGTACGTCGTCCTGGAGAAGGACGGCATCCCGGTCGCCGCGCTCATGGACATCGACGAGTTCGAGGACTACCTGGAGCTCCAGGACCCCAAGGTCCAGGAGGCGATCCGCAAGGGCCAGGAGGAATACCTCGCGGGCAAAACCCGCCCTGCGGAAGAACTTGCGAAGGATCTTGACGCCATCGCGAAGCGCGCCCGGAAGCGGGGAGCGCCCAGGCGGCGCTAGCCTGATTCACGATGCCGCCATTTCGCGTTGTCACCACGTCCTACTTTGATCGTTTGGCCCGTCAGCTCACGAGGCGCCATCCGGAATTCGCTGCGCAGAACCGAGTTGCCCTCGCTATCCTCTGCGAGGATCCCCTCAACCATACACAACGGCACCCCGTCAAGAAGCTTCAAGGCGTCGGTCCGGGTGAGGGGCAATACCGTCTGCGTCTCCGCCGTTTCCGTTTCCGCTACGATGTCTACCGCGACGAGGTGGTGCTCCGCTATTGCGGCCTCCGGCGCGAGGACACCTACCGCTAGCACTTCAGGAAATGCCCCGCATGCGACACCGAAGAAGCCGGCGCCGTCCTGTCCGAAAATTCGATCGAGTCCTTCGAGGCCCGGGAGCCGGTCCGCCAGGGCGTTCGCGAACACTTCGGCTCCTTCGAGGAGGGCGCGGCCTCGGGGCTCAAGCTTCGTCACGACCACGGCCCGGCCTGCATGTCGGATGACTTCCAGGGCGAGCTTGCCTTCCTGGGCATCGAGAGCTCGCCCAGCTTCGTCCGCGCGCCCGAGGGCAATGGCTGCGCCGAGCGCTTCATCCGAACGCTGAAGGAGAACCTGCTGTGGGTGCGGACCTTCGAGATGGCCGAGGAGCTGCGCCTGGCCCTCCTGGAGTTCAAGCGGCGCCATAACGAGAACTGGCTGATCGAGCGCCACGGCTACCGCACGCCCTCCCAGGTGCGGGCGGAAAAACTGGGCTTGCTGGAAGAGGCCGCGTGAGGGAAAATAGCCTCAACTTCGTGTCCAACAAACCGGGGGCGGTACAGTCTCCATCGTATCTAACTGAACAAGAATCTGCTGTCTTTTCGGCATTTATGCGCCTTTCCTCATGAGGTCAGGGGTCCGAGCCCCCTTCAGCTCCACCAGATAGCTTCAAAAGGAAAGCCCGGGCGGCGCGCCCGGGCGCTTTCTTTAGCGGACCCGTTCGTCAAGCCGGGTGGCAGCTGGGTGACGCTATTCCCTTGACCCGGCCGAGCCCCCTCATTTCGAGTCTTTCCCTTTTTCCCTCTGTTCCTTGGCGGCTCGGATCGCGCGCTCGAGCTTCGCCGCCAGCGCCTCGTGCCCCCCGCGCCGCCGGATTTCCTTCAGGATCAACGCGGCGACCTCGGTCATGTTTTTCATGGGCTTCCGGGTCATGGAAGATCCTCGCGCTCGCGGACCGGGCGGAGCTTCACCCACTGACAATGGCCCGGAGCCACTGCGGCCGCCCCTTCCCTCCTGGCAGCCCCCGCCGGATGGGCTGCCGGAGCGGCGCGCGTGGGGCCCCCTACCGCCCCCGGTCGTAGTCCTGCCAGCGGACGGGGGTGACCTCCTGGGCCTCGATGCGCCAGGCGACCGCGCCCTCGCAGGCGGGGCAGAGGAGGATGAAGCGGGCCTCGATGTCCTCCTCCCCCTCGTCGCGGAACACTTTGAGGCAGTTGCGGCAGTGCACCCGCCCGCAGGCCGTGCAGGCGTTGGGCCGCGCCACGCGGAAGCGCAGGCCGCAGGCCGGGCACTCGGACGCCTCCATCCTCTCCTCGGGCCGCTTCATTTCAGCACCTCGAACTCGAAGCGCATGTCGTTGGCGGGGAACATCCAGCAGAAGTGCTTCTCGTAGGCCCAGGGGGAGAAGAGGCAGATGAGGCGCGGGATGAGGGAGATGACCGAGCGGCCGAAGACGAAGCGGAAGCTCCGCTGGCGGAAGAGGGGCCGGGTGTAGGCCCCGCCCCGGGCGGGGTGGTCGGTGAAGCCGATGAAGGAGCGGCTCGTGGGGTGGAGGTGGTGCACCGGGTCGCTCCAGGAGTAGATGCTCGAGACGTGGGCCACGGTGAGGACGAACCGGGCCCCCGGCTTGGCCACCCGGTGGATCTCCTCCATGACGGGGACGATGTGGCGGAAGTGATCCACCACCTGGAGGGCGTGGACCTCGTCAAAGGCGTCGTCCCGGAAGGGGAAGTACCGGGTCTTCGCCCGGTCCACGTCCAGGTCGGCGCGGACGTGGGGGCGCGTCTGGGGGCGGATGTCCACCCGCACCGCGCCGGGGAGCTGCTTCCAGCCTGATCCCACGTCCAGAATCCGGGGCACGCCTCACCTCGCGAGAAGCCCATTCCGCCCATCCGCGCCGGGCATTCTAGCATCACGGGGCGGGGTTCGGGGCAGCCCGTGGCCTCGCCGCGCGGGGGCCTCTGGCGGGCCCGCGGGTGTTGAACCGCCCGGCGGCCGGAGCAATAATTCTCCTACATCCGTGCGTCTCATCGGAAAGATTGCGGTGGGGCGGCGGAGGAACTCCAACTTGGGGAGGGGATGCCATGAGAGCTCTTGTCGCCGCGGTTGCGCTGGCCGGGATGTTCGCTTCGCCCGCATGGGCGGCGCCCAAGGACGCCACCCTCGTCATGGCCTTCAAGGCCGACGCCCCCACGCTGGACCCCCACACCGACAGCTCCCAGCTGACCTACCAGTTCGCCCGTTGGGTCATGCAGCCCCTCATGCACCGGACCCCCGAGGGGAAGCTCGTCCCCTATCTGGCGAAGAGCGCCCGCTGGGTGGATTCCAAGACCCTGGAGTTCGACCTCAGGCCGGGGGTGAAGTTCAGCAACGGAGAGGATGCGGACGCCGAGGCGGTGAAGTACAGCCTGCGGCGCATCTTCGACCCCGCGCTCAAGTCGCGCCAGTCGGACCGCATGCGGGTCCTGCGGGAGAAGGACTCGGTCGAGGCCGTGAGCAAGTACAGAGTCCGCCTCCATCTGGCCTACCCCGACGGCGGCTTCCTGAACCGCCTGGCCAACAGCGGCCTCATCGTGCCCCCCAAGTACTATGCCAGCCATGATCCCAAGTACCTGGCCGCCCGCCCCGTCGGCAGCGGGCCCTATCTGCTCAAGGAATGGGTGCGGGACGACCACGCCCTCTACGAGGCGAACCCCACGTTCTACGACCCCCAGTACCCCAAGGTGAAGCGGGTGCTCGCCAAGATCATCCCGGAGGACGGCGCCCGGGTGGCGGCCCTCGTCAAGGGCGAGGTGGACGTCATCTTCGACGTCCCGCCCCCGATGTTTGACCGGATCAACCAGAGCGGCAAGGCGCGCGTGGTCTCGAAGCCCGGCATCCGGATCTTCCGGCTGGGCTTCTACAGCCTGTGGGGCGGCGCCCTCGCCGACAGGCGCGTCCGCGAAGCCGTGGCGCGCTCGATCGACCGGGCCATCCTTCGGAAGTCCGTGCTCCAGGGGGCCGCGGTGGAGGTCACCCAGATCTTCCACCCCCTCATCATGGACGGCTACCTCAGCCCCGAGGAGTATCCCTACCC
>JBBTDR010000133.1:0-5297 GCA_038042665.1 Nitrospinota bacterium | reverse complement strand
CCTGCCCTCCGCGATGAAGCGGTTCACGAAGTCCAGGAGGACCAAGGAGTGGTTCACCACCACCCCGGAGAGGGCGACGATGCCCATCAAGCTCATGATGGAGATGTCCATGCCCATGAAAATGTGGCCCCAAATCGCCCCCATGATCCCGAAGGGGATGGCGCTCATGACGATGAGGGGCTGGAAGTAGCTCCGGAACAGGATGGCGAGGACGATGAAAATCCCCGCGGCGGCCAGGGCGAACCCGCGCATGAGGCTTCCCACCGACTCGCGCGTCTCCTTCGCCTGGCCCTCGAGGCGCAGACGGATGCCCGGGTGCCGCTCCAACATCTCGGGGAAGAATTTCCGCCTGAGGTCCGTCATGATCTCGGTGGGGTTGGAGCGCCTCTCGTCCACCTCGGCGATGACGGTGACGGCGCGCCTGCGGTCCACCCGCTTGATCTGGGCGAGGCCGCGCGTCATCTCCACGCCGGCGACTTCGTAGAAGGGAATCTCCGCGCCCGAGGAGGTCCGGATGCGGGCGTTCTCCACGTTGCCCAGCGCCTGGCGCTCCTCGGGGGGATAGCGGACCTTCACCTTCACGTCCTCGCGCCCGCGCTGGAGGCGCAGGGCCTCCAGCCCGAAGAAGCGCGCCCTGAGCTGGGTGGCCAGGTCCTGGAGGCTCACCCCGAGCAGCCGCCCCTGGGGGGTGAGGGCGGTGCGGAGCTCGAGCTTCCCGGCCCGGAAGTCGTCCTCGATGTCGTAGACGCCGGGATACTTGGGGAGCTCCGCCTTGAACTCATCCGCGGCCCGGCGGAGGCTGTCCAAGTCATTCCCCGAGAATTGCACCTCGATGGGCTTCCCGCCCGGCGGGTGAGCCCCGGAGATGGCGAAGGACAGGCTGAGGGCGTCCGGGAGGGCGCCCGTCCGCACGCGCCACCGGTTGAGGATCTCGGTGCTGGAGATCCCCCGCAGCTCGGAGGGGAGCATCTCCACGATGAGGTGCGCCGCGTGGCTCCCCTCCTCGCCGCCCTGGGGACCGACGTGCTCCCCCAGGACGGTGAACACGTGGCGGACGACGGGCTGGCCGCTCGTGGAACGCAGCTCCCCGTTCAAGGCCATCGCGGCCTGCTCGATCCGCCGGGCGGCCCGGGCCGTCTGTTCGCTGGGGGTGCCCTCGGGAAAGACGAGCCGCGCTTCCACCCAGTCCGAGTCGAACCTGGGGAAGAAGAGGAAGCGCACGTGGCCCCCGAGGGCGAGGCTCAGGGTCAGGAGAAACAAGGCAACCGCGGCCGCGGCCACGAGGTAGCGCGCCTCCAGGCAGAACCGGAGCGAAGGCGCGTAGGCGCGGCGGATGACCCATTCGACCGCCGCATCGACGCGCGCGCGGATGCGCGCCCGGGAGCTTCCCTCCCGCGGGAGCCTGAGCCAGTGAGCCAGGTGGGGCGGCATGATGAGAAGGGTCTCGAACAACGAGGCGAAGAGCGCCAGGAGCACGCCGATGGGAAGGATGGCCATGAACTTGCCGAGCGTCCCTTCCATCATCAGCATGGGGAGGAAAGCGATGCCCGTGATGATGCCGGTGCAGATGACGGGATAGGCCACCTCGGCGCATCCCTCGATCGAAGCCGTCACGGCGTCCTCGCCGCTCCGCATGCGGGCGTAGATGTTCTCGGAAATCACAATCGCATCGTCGTCCAGCATGCCGAGCACAACGATGAAGGCGAACAGGACGATCATGTTCAGGGTGCCACCCGTGAGGGCGACGAGGCCGAGCGCGGCCAGCATCGAAACGGGAAGCCCCAGCATCACCAAAAAGGAGAGCTGGAAGTTCAAGAAAAGCCACAGCGTGAGGAAAATGAGGACGAGGCCCTGCTTCCCGTTCTGGACCAAGAGATCGAGGCGGTCGCGGATGAGGCGGGAGGTGTCCGCCCAGGGGTCGAGGTGAAGACCCGCCGGAAGCTGGAGGCGTTTCTTCTCGACGTACTCGCGGGCGCTTTCGGCGATTTGAAGCGCGTCCTCTTCTTCCGTCTTGTAGATCACGATGAGGGCGGCGGGCTTGCCGTTGAAGCGGCCCGACTTGTCGCTCTCCTCGAAACCGTCCACCACCCGGGCGATCTCCCCCAGGCGGAGGATGGTGCCGTCCGGCCGGGTGAGGATGGGCAGCTCCTCGAACTCCCGGCCCGTGTAGCGCTTCCCCAGGGTGCGGATGCGGATGCGGCGCTCGGGCGAGCGGATGTCGCCCCCCGAGAGATCCAGGACGTTCTTGCGGATGGTGTCGGCCAGGCGCTCGAAGGTCAGGCCGTGCGAGCGGAGGACGGCCTCGGGCACCTCGACCGAGATCTCCCACTCGCGCAGCCCGCGGACGATCACCTGGGAGATGCCCGGGATGGCCAGCAGGTCCTCCTTCACCTCCTCCGCCATCCGCTTGAGGGCGGCCTCGGGCACGTCCCCATAGAGCGAGAGATCCAGGATCTGGTCGAGGCGCTTGAACTCGCTCACGACGGGCCGCTCGACCCCCTCCGGGAAGGTGTCGATGCGGTCCACGGCGCTCTTGATGTCATCCATCACCTTGCGCCGGTCCCTGACCGAGGAGCGAAGCTCGGCGATCACCCGGCAGCTGTGCTCCAGCGCCGTCGAGGTGAGCGTCTTCACGCCCTCGGTGCCGGTGATGGCTTCCTCGATCTTGATGCAGACGCCCTCCTCCACCTCCTCGGGGCTGGCGCCCTCCCAGACGACCTGCACCTGGATCCGATCGAGGGAGAACTGGGGAAAGAGCTCGCTGCGGATCTGGAAGATGCCGACGGCGCCGAGGAAGATGAAAAACCACATCAGGAGGTTCGCGAGAACCTTGTTGCGGACGAAAGTCGCGACGAGGAGCTTCACGGGGCGCGTCCCGCCGGCGGCGTGCGGTTGCCGGGCTCCGCTTCGGCGGCGCGGAGCTTCATGCCGGGGACGGCGTCGGGGATGGCGGAGAGAATGAGCTGCTCTCCCTCGTCGACGCCGTTCTGCACGACGGCCTCGCTCTCATCCTTCCGCAGGACCTGCACCTTGCGGACGTCCAGGGCGCCTCCGCGGAAGATGTGGACCTGGTCGCCCGCGTGGAGGGCGGTGCGGGGGATGACGAAGGCCTCCGGCACGGCGATGCCGCGGATCCGGACCTGGACGAACATCCCCGCGATGAGGGGCGGGTACTCGCCCGGAACCCACTTCCCGAGGGGCGCATCCACCTCGACGATGAAGGTGATGGCGCGGGTGGCCTCGTCGAGCCCGGCCTCCACCAGGGTCACCCGGCCCTCCCAGCGGAAGGTCTGCCCGAAGCGGTGCCACAGCACCTCGGCGCTGGAGAAGAAGCGCTGGGCCTCCTCCTGGCTGGCGGGGAACCGGGAGGCGCCCTCCACCCGGCGGACGACCCACCGGGCGTCCTCCACCGGGACCGAGACGGGGACCTCCACCACCCGCATGTCGTGGACCGCGCCGATCGGCTGGCCCGCCCGCAGGTAGTCCCCCACCTCGGCCTTGGCCTGGCGGACCCGGCCATCGAAGGGAGCAGAATACTTCGTCCGCTCCAGGTTGAGCCGGGCCTCCTCCAGCTGCGCCTGGGCCACCTGGAGGGCGGCCCGCTTCTGGGCCAGCTGGGGCGGGATGAGGGCCAGGGCATTGCGCGCGGCGAGGGCGGTCCGCTCCTGGCGCAGGAAGGACTGGAGGGTGGCCTCGTACTGGTTCTCGGAGATCACCTTCTGATCGCGGAGGCGGCGGTTCCGGTCCAGCTCGGCTTGCACCACCCTGAGATGCCGCTCGGAGATCTCCAGGTCGGCCCGGTTGTTCTGCTCCTCCTGGAGCAGGCGCTGGATGTCGGCCTCGAGCTGGGCGAGCTGGGCCTTGCGCTGGGCCTCGGCGAGGGCGTAGTCGCGGGGGTCGATCTCGAAGAGGAGGTCCCCCTTCTGGATGAAGCCCCCGCTCCGGAACCCCGGGGAGCGCTGGATCACCTTCCCCGAAACCTCGGGGACGACCTGCACCTCGACCTTGGGGCGGACCGCGCCATAGCCCGACACCCAGAGGGTCTTCTCCTGCTTCTTGAGCGGGAGGACGCGGACCAGGCGGCCCTCGGCCGCCGGGCGCACCACGGAGGGCGAGGGCCCCGTGCGGACGAGGATGAAGGAAACCACGAGGGCCACGGCCAGGACGGCCGCGCCCGCCAGGGCGAACATGGCTTTGCGGTCGAGCTGAAACCCCATGGAACTCCTTGATACGGGGGTTTCCGGCGGCCACGCCCCCGCGCATGGGGTGGAGCGCACACCCGGCCCGGAAGGCTAACACCTCCTGGGCCGGAGGGGAAAATGGATTCGGAGATTCCCTGCGCGGATGGAGAGCGGGGGCGTTCAGCGGCGGGGCGGCTGGATGAGCTCGATGGTGTTGCCGTCGGGGTCCTCCATGTAGACCACCCGCCCGCCCTTGTTCGGCCCGTCAGAGATGGGCACCGGCGGGGAGACAAAGTGGACACCCTTGGCCCTGAGGCCGGCGTACATCGCGCCCAGGTCGTCCACGTTGAAGCAGACGTGGGCGCTCCCCACGTTATTGGTCGAGGAGTCGATCTTCACCCCCGCCCCGCCGATGTACTGGACGAGCTCGATCGGATACCCCGCCCCCCGCACGTAGATGATGTGCAGGTGGGCGCCGGGGACGCCCGTCACCTTCTCGCAGTAGGCCGGGTCCCGGACGGCGTCCGACATCACCTCGAAGCCGAGCCTCTCGCAGTACCACTTGGCCGAGGCCTTCACGTCGGCGACGGTGAAGCTCGTGTGGTTGATGCCCGTCAGGCCCATCTCGCCCCCGGCGGCTCCCGCCTCAGGCCGGCACGCCCAGGGTCCGCTTGACCGCCTTGGCGATCCGGTCCGGGTTGGGCAGCACGAAATCCTCGAGGCGGGGCTCGAAGGGGATGGGGGCGTCCAGGGCGGCCACCCGGCCGATGGGGGCGTCGAGGTAGTCGAACGCCTCCTGCTGGATCGCCGCCGCGATCTCGGAACCCACCCCGCTGCGCAGGTGCCCCTCCTCCACCACCACGCACCGGCCCGTCTTGCGGACCGACTCCGCCAGGCGCGCCGTGTCGAGCGGGGCGAGGGTGCGGGGGTCCACCACCTCGGCGCTGATGCCATCCTTGGCCAGGGCCTCGGCGGCCCGCAGGCAGTTGACCACCTGGTAGCCCACTCCGATGAGGGTCACGTCCGTGCCCGGCCGCTTCACCACCGCCTGGCCGAAGGGGACGAGATGCTCCCCCTCCGGCACCGGGCCCTTCAGTTTGTAGAGCATCTTGTGCT
>JBBTDR010000132.1:0-3347 GCA_038042665.1 Nitrospinota bacterium | reverse complement strand
AGGTGACCGGTTTCGCCGTGGTGGCCAAGTACATCTCGAGCCGCCTCGTCGAGAAGGTGAAGGGCATCTTCCTCGCCTACGAGGACTACAAGGAGCTCGAGCTCTCCCGGAACCCCATCAAGGCGAGCTACATCATCACCTTCCTCCTCATCACCCTGCTCATCCTCTTCGCCGCCGTCTGGCTGGGCTTCTACCTGGCCCGGGGCCTCACGGTGGCCATCGAGAAGCTGGCCGAGGGGACGCGGGCGGTGTCCGAGGGCGACCTGGAGTACCGCGTGGACGCCCAGGCGGACGGCGAGGTGGGCATCCTCGTGGACGCCTTCAACCGCATGACCCAGGAGCTCAAGGGCAACCGCGAGAAGATCGAGGAGTCGGCCGGGCACCTCCGCCGCACCAGCGCCGAGAACGACCGCCGCCGCCGCTACATGGAGGCCATGCTCGAGAACATCGGCACGGGCGTCGTCTCCATCAACCGGCGCGGGCGGGTCACCGTCCTCAACAAGGCGGCGGGCCAGCTCCTCCACATCCGCCCCGCCGACGCCGCCGGCAAGCCCTTCAACGAGGTCTTCCAGAGCCAGCACCTCGATCCCATCCGCCGCCTCCTGCGGGCCATGCGGGAGGAAGCGCGGGAGAGCGTCTCCGAGCAAGTGGAGCTGATGATGGACGGCCGCGTCCTCACCCTCCGCGCCAGCCTCACCCTCCTGCGCGGGGCCGAGGGCCAGCGCCTGGGGGCGGTGGTCGTGTTCGACGACATGAGCGCCATCATCCGCGCCCAGAAGGTGGCGGCCTGGCGCGAGGTGGCCCAGGGCATCGCCCACGAGATCAAGAACCCGCTCACCCCCATCCAGCTCTCGGCCCAGCGCATGCGGCGCAAGTTCGCGCAGGGGGCCGTGGACTTCCCCGAGGTGTTCGAGGTCTGCACCGACACCATCATCCACCAGGTCCAGAGCCTCATGGAGCTGGTGAACGAGTTCAGCCGCTTCGCGCGCATGGCCGAGCCGCGCCTCCGGCCCACCCGCCTGAACCTGATCCTGGAGGAGGTGGTGAACCTCTACCGGGCGCGGAAGGGGGGCGTCACGGTCTCCATGTCGATCGGGGCCGACCTGCCGCCCCTCATGGCCGACACCGAGCAGCTCCAGCGCGTCTGCATCAATCTGCTGGAGAACGCCTTCGAGTCCATGGAGGGGGGAGGGGAGGTGCGCGTGCGCGCCTTCGCCGAGGGCAGCCAGGTGGCCCTCGAGGTGGCCGACCAGGGGCGGGGCGTGCCCGAGGGCATGAAGAGCCGCATCTTCTCCCCCTACTTCTCGACCAAGGAGCACGGCTCGGGCCTGGGGCTCGCCATCTGCAACCGCATCGTGGCCGACCACAACGGCGTCATCGCCGTGCGCGACAACCACCCCCGGGGCTCGATCTTCCGGGTGACCCTCCCCATCACGCCCGTCCCGGCGGCCCCGCCCGCCAGGGAGAGGACCGCGAGCATTGGATAAGGGGCACGTTCTCATCGTCGACGACGAGGATGACATCCTCTCGACCCTGGAGGCCATCCTCCAGGACGAGGGCTACCGCGTCGCCAAGGCCAGCTCGGGCGAGCACGCCCTGGACCTCGTGCGCGCCGAGGTGCCCGACGTCGTCCTCGTGGACGTCTGGATGCCGGGCATCGACGGGATCAAGACCCTCCAGGCGGTGAAGGAGACCAGCGCCGACACCGAGGTCATCGTCATGTCGGGCCACGGCAACATCGATACCGCCGTGACCGCCACCCGGCTGGGCGCCTTCGACTTCATCGAGAAGCCGCTCTCCATGGAGACCGTCCTCCGGGTGGTGAACCAGGCCGTCCAGAGCCGCCGCGCCCGCGACGCCCGAAGCGCGGACCAGGCGGCGTCGTTCCTGGACGGGAACGATTCCAAGATCGCCGCCCTGCGCGCCCAGCTCGATGCGGCCGCGGACGACCTCCGGCCCCTCGTGCTGGCCGGCGAGCGGGGCACCGGCAAGCGCCACCTCGCCCACGTCCTCCACAACCGGAGCATCACCCGCGAGGGGCCCTTCGCCGCCCTCCACTGCCGCTCGCTGCCCTCGCCCCGGCGCGCGGAGGAGTTTCAGGCCGCCCTGCGCCGCCTCCTCGCCAAGGGAGAGAGCGGCACGATCTACCTCGACGGGTGGGAGCAGGCCCCCGCCCCCGAGCGGCTCGAGGTCCTCGACGCCCTCGCGGCCTGGGCCCAGGGGGGGCACCGCCTGGTCGTGGCCATCGAAGAGGAGGGAGCGGCCGGCGCCCTCGCGGCCGAGGCCGCCAGCCGCCTCGGCGCCCGCCAGCTGCGCCTCCCGCCCCTGCGGGAGCGGCGGGAGGACATCCTCCCCCTGGCGAACGCCTTCCTCGCCGAGGCCGCGCGGGAGGGCGCCCGCGGGAAGGAACTCACCGAGGACGCCATGGCGGCCCTCTACCAGTACGGCTGGAAGGGGAACGTCGCCGAGCTGAAGAGCGCCGTCATCCGGGCCGCCTTCTCGGCTCCGGGGCGGACGATCCGCGCCGAGAATTTCCCCGCCGCCTTGCGCCGCTCCACCCTCGAGACCGCCGGCGGGGAGGCGGCGAACTTCCACGAGGCCCGCAAGGAGTGGGAGCGCAAGTTCCTCTCCCTCCACCTCATCCACAACCGCTGGGACGCCGCGGCCACCGCCCGCTCGATCGGCCTGACCCCGGCGAGCCTGGGGCGGATGCTCAAGCGGCATGGCATCGAGCCCCCGGCCCCGCCCCGGCGGAGCGCCCAGGGCGGCCTCCAGCGGACCATCGGCCGCAGCCTCGTGCTCTATGGGCGGGGGCTCCACTCCGGCCTGAAGACCGGCCTGATCATCGAGCCGCTGCCCCCCGGCAGCGGCATCCGCTTCGGGAGCCTCACCACCCCGGACACCGTGGCGGCCCGGGCGGAGTTCGTCGAGAACACCAACCACGCCACCAACCTCCGGAACGGCGCCGTGGTGGCGCGCACCATCGAGCACCTGATGGGCGCCCTCCACGCCTACGGCGTCACCAACCTCCTCGTGAAGATCGGCGAGGAGGTGCCCGTCATGGACGGCTCGGCGGCGGAGTTCTGCCGCCTCCTCGAGGAGGCGGGCCTGGAGGAGCAGGGGGCGGGGCTGCCCCCGCTGGCCCTGGACAAGGCCTACGAGGTGGGGGAGAGGGGCTCGCCCGAGGGCCACATCCGCGCCGAGCCCGCGGAGGAGTTCTCCATCTCCTTCCTCATCGACTACCCCGAGCCCGTCGGCCGGCAGACCTACTGCTACCGCCACAGCGGGCCCGCGGGCTTCACCGCCGAGATCGCCCCCGCCCGCACCTTCAGCTTCATCTGGGAGCT
>JBBTDR010000131.1:0-6833 GCA_038042665.1 Nitrospinota bacterium | reverse complement strand
ATCAAGGCGGGCCACGCCGAGCTGACCGAGCTCATGGGCCGCCGGGGCGCCGCCCTGGAGCGGGCCCCGGCCGGCGTGACGGTGGTGATGCTCGTGGGGCTCCAGGGCTCGGGCAAGACCACCACGGCGGGCAAGCTGGCCCACCGGTTCCGGGGGCGGGGGATGCGGGTGCTCCTCGTGCCGGCGGACGTGGCCCGGCCCGCCGCCATCGCCCAGCTCAAGCGCCTCGCCGGGCAGACCGGGGCGGACGCCTTCGACTCCGAGGGGATGCGGGATCCCCTCGCCATCGTCTCCCAGGCGCTCGACCGCGCCCGGCGCGAGCACCACGACTACTGCATCGTGGACAGCGCGGGCCGGATGCACGCCGACGCTGAGCTGATGGAGGAGCTCCGCCGCATGAAGGAGCTGGCCCAGCCGCACGAGACGCTCCTCGTCGCGGACGCCATGACGGGCCAGGAGGCGGTGGGGCTGGGGGAGGCCTTTCAGCGGAAGATCGGCCTCACGGGGGTGGTCTTCACCAAGCTGGACGGCGACGCGCGGGGCGGCGCGGCCCTCTCCCTGCGGGCGGTGACGGGCCTGCCCGTCAAGCTGGCGGGGGTGGGGGAGAAGCTCGACGCCCTCGAGGACTTCCACCCGGACCGCATGGCCTCCCGGATCCTCGGGATGGGGGACGTGCTCTCCCTCATCGAGAAGGCCGAGGCGGCCATCGCCCCCGAAGACGCCCAGGAGATGGCGCGGAGCCTCAAGAGGGGCGAGTTCACCCTCGATGCCATGCGCGATCAGATCGCGCGGGTGCGGAAGATGGGCTCTCTCACCGACCTGCTCTCCATGGTGCCGGGGCTGGGCGGCAAGCTGACGGGGATGGACCTCGACGGGAAGGAGCTGACGCGCACGGTGGCCATCATCGACTCGATGACCCCGCTCGAGCGCCGCCGGCCCGAGGTCATCAAGGGGAGCCGCCGCCGCCGCATCGCGCTCGGGAGCGGCACCCAGGTGCAGGACGTGAACCGCCTCCTGCGCCAGTTCGACCAGATGCAGAAGCTGATGAAGCGCTTGTCCAAGGGCGGGAAACAGAGCAAGCTGCGCATGATGCGCCAAATGCTCAATTCCTGAGGAGAGAGAACGTTGGCCGTGAAGATCCGTCTTGCCCGCACCGGGATGAAGAAATCCCCTCGCTACCGGGTGGTCGTCCAGGATGAGCGGATGCCCCGCGATGGCCGCTTCATCGAGAAGATCGGCCGCTACGACCCTTCGCGGGACCCCGCCCTCGTCGAGATCGACCAGGAGAAGGCGAAGGCCTGGCTGAGCAAGGGCGCCACCCCCACCCAGACGGTCCGCAACCTCTTCGAGAAGCTCGGCATCGCCGTCTGAGGCGCGCCTCCCCCCGATGAGCCGCCGGGTGGCCGTGGGCGAGGGCCTCCGCCCCCAGGGGCTGCGGGGCGCCCTCCGGGTGCGGCCCTGGCTCGAGGACCTGGAGGCCTACCGGGGGATCGGGGAAGTGTTCCTCCAGTCCGACCCCCTCCGGCGGCTCGAGGTCGAGTCCTGCCACCTGGGGGGGAAGGGCACCGTCGTCTGGAAGTTCCGGGGGGTGGACACCCCGGAGGAGGCCGGGGCGCTGCGCGGGGCGGTCTTCCTGGCCGACCGGGCGCTCCTCCCCGGCGAGGCGCAGGGGGTGCTCTACTGGGAGGACTTCGAGGGCACCGAGGCGGTGGACGAGTCGGGTGCCCTCCTGGGGCGCTTCGAGGATCTCTTCGGGACGGGCGGCAACGACATCCTGGTCATCCGCACCCCGGAGGGGGGGGAGCTCCTGGCCCCGGCGCTGCGCGAGGTGCTCCTCCGCCGGGAGGGGACGAGGTGGGTGGTCCGGCTCCCGCGGATGGGCGGCGCGGAGGATGAGGAGGAGGGCCGGGATGCGCTTTGACGTGCTGACCGTGCTCCCCGGTCTGTTCGAGGGGGTCTTCCAGCAGGGGGTGCTGGGCCGGGCGGTGGAGCGGGGGGCCCTCGAGGCGCGGGTGTGGAACCTCCGCGACTTCGCCGAGGGGGCCTACCGCCAGACGGACGACACCCCCTACGGCGGCGGAGCGGGCATGGTGATGAAGCCCGAACCCATCGTCCGGGCGGCCGAGGCCATCTCGGCCGAGGGCGCCGCCCCCTGGCGGGTGCTCCTGAGCCCCCAGGGCCGCACCTTCGACCAGGCCAAGGCCCGGGAGCTGGCCGGGCGGGAGCGGCTGCTCCTCATCTGCGGCCGCTACGAGGGCGTGGACGAGCGGGTGCGCGCGCTGGCCGTGGACGAGGAGCTCTCGGTCGGCGACTACGTCCTCTCGGGGGGCGAGATCGCGGCCATGGTGATCGCGGACGCCGTGGCCCGGCTGGTGCCCGGGGTGCTGGGGAACGAGGCGTCGGCGGTCCACGAGAGCTTCTCGGAGGGCCTGCTCGACCATCCGCACTACACCCGGCCGCCCGAGTTCCGGGGGCTGCGGGTGCCGGAGGTGCTCCTCACCGGGAACCACGAGGCCATCCGCCGCTGGCGGCGGGGGGCGGCGCTGCGCCGCACCCGGGAGCGGCGGCGGGACCTTTTCGACCGGGCCGCCTTGAGCGAAGACGACCTCCAGCTCCTGCGATCCTTCTCCTAGGGGCCGCGGTGGACAGCGTCTACATCGCCCTCCTGCACCATCCGGTGCTGGGGCCGGAGGGGGAGGTGATCACCTCCTCGGTCACCAGCCTGGACATGCACGATCTGGCCCGGGCGGGCCGGACCTATGGTGTGGCGGGCACGTTTGTGGTACACCCTTCCCCTCCCCAGCGGCTGTTCGTCCGCCGGGTGCTGGAGCACTTCCTGCGGGGGCCGGGCCGGGAGCTGAACCCCCAGCGGGGGGAGACCCTGGAGCAGGTCCAGGCCGTGGCCGACCTCGGCGCCGCCGTCGAGGCGGTGGAGGCCCGGGAGGGGATGCGGCCCCTGCTCGTGGCCACCTCGGCCCGGGAGGCCTCCGGGGCCGTGGGCTACGGGGCGCTGCGGGAGAGGCTGGCGGCGGAGCGGGCGCCCCTGCTCATCCTCTTCGGGACGAGCTGGGGCTTGGCCCCGGAGGTGTTCGAGGGGTCGGACGTCCGCCTGGCCCCGCTCACGGGGGCGCGCGGGGGCGGCTTCAATCATTTGTCGGTCCGCTCGGCGGCCGCCGTCGTCTTGGATCGCTTGTTGGGCGCGCGGGAGGCCTGAGGCCCCCGCCGGAGGGTCAGGAGGAGCACGGGCCGTGGACTTGATCGATCGCATTGAGCGCGAGAGCATGCGGAAAGACATCCCGGACATGGAGCCGGGCGATACGGTGAAAGTCCACGTGAAGATCGTGGAGGGCGACAAGGAGCGCATCCAGGTCTACGAGGGCGTGGTGATGGGGCGCAGCGGCGCGGGCCTCAGGGAGCGCTTCCGCGTCCGCAAGATATCCTACGGCATCGGGGTCGAGCGTATCTTCCCCGTGCACTCCCCCCGCCTCGAGAAGATCGAGGTGGTGAAGAAGGGCCGCGTCCGCCGGGCCAAGCTCTTCTACCTCCGGGGGCGCAAGGGCCGCGCCGCCGTGGTCAAGGAGCGCCGCCGCAGGGCCTGATCCCTCTCCTCCCCGCCGCATCCCGAAGCCCTGGGCCCTGCCCGGGGCTTTTTGTTCCAGCGCGCCCGTCCGTTGACAGGGCGCGCCCTCCCCCCTAGCCTTCCGGCATCTCACCGCGATGAAGCGGGCGCTGGGGCTTCCGCCGCCCCGGGGGGACGTTCCCGGGCCGGGAGCGGACAGCGCCCTTGGAGGGAGGAAGGGGCGATGAACGTCCAGGCAGCGCAGGCTCCCGCGCGCGGCGCCGCGGGAGTGACGCGGGTGGCGCCGGTCACCGTGATCCGCTTCGCCGAGCTGGTGCCGGACTGGGGCGAGTACCACGAGTCCCACCGGGAGGGGAACCACCGGGCCATCTACCGCTACATCGGCGGTCTGCCCGGCCAGAAGCTGCGGGCCCCCCTGCCGGGCTGGAATTTCTGCTGCGGGGTCGCCATGGCGCCGCCCGGCAACGGAGCTCCCCTGCACGATCACCATGACGAGGAGATCTTCATGGTGTGGGACGGGGAGTTCGAGATCTTCTGGGAGGCGCCCAAGACCCAGGAGCGCAAGGGCGCCGTCCTGGGCCGCTACGACGCCGTCCGCGTCCCTCCCGGCGTGATGCGGGGGTTCCGCAACGTGGGCAGGGGGGACGGCTTCATCCACTTCATCCACGGCCAGGGCCAGTACCGCTATCCCATCTACCACGAGAGCGAGCGGGACGGGCTTCCCCAGGGGGCGCCCACGGCGTCCACGGTCCGGGAGCCCGCCTACGACCCGGCCACCCAGATCCTCCGCCACGAGGACGTGCCCCTGAACTGGAACGTCTACCACGAGGCCAAGCTGCCCGGGAACCGCCGGGGCCTCCGCCGCTACATCGGCGGCGTCTCGGGGGAGCGGGAGGGCGAAGGGCCTCCCCCCTCCCTCCCGGACGGCGAGGTGGCCTTCACCATGGTCGAGTGCGGCAACGGCTGCGGCGCCCCGCTCCACGATCACCCCTGCGAGGAGATCTTCATCCCCGTGGAGGGCCGCTGGGTGGTCTACTGGCTGGACGAGCGGGAGAACCTCCGCCAGGCGGTGCTGGACGCCTGGGACGCCTGCTGGGTGCCGAGCGGGGTGCAGCGCGGCTTCCGCAACGCCTCGCGGCGCGGCGGGAAGCTCCACATCATCCAGGGCCAGGGGGGCTCGCCGCCGCCGGACTACTTCAAAGACTACTCGTCCCTCAAGGGGTAGGGCTCAGCCCTCGAAGAAGATCTGCACCTCGCGGAAAAGCTGCTCCCGGCACCACTCGTACTGGGCGAAGTGGGTGGCGTCCCCGAGGATGACGTAGCGCTTCTGCCGGCTGTTCTCGAGGGCGCCGAAGAGCGCCGCCCCGTGCTCGTCGCGCGAGCTGCGGTCGTGGTCCCCGCGGATGAGGAGGACGGGGCAGGTGATGTCCGCGGCGTCGTAGGTGGCCTTCCCCTTCGCCCGGTCGTAGGCGTCCGCCATGGCGCCGTTCGGCACCTGGACGCTGGGGGGGCGCCGCTTGCGGCCCGCCGGGTCGTAGCGGAGCTGCTCCCGCCACCACCGGCGGACGACCCGCTCCTCGCGCCACTTCGCGTGCTCCCCCTTGGGAATGCTCCCGTCCCAGCGCTCCCGCTGCCCCGCCTCCGTGACGTAGCGCCAGGCCCCGTTCCTGGGGTTCCAGCGGCCGGGCCGTTTGGGGTCCTCGGCCCGGGCGGAGGCCTGGGGGTCGGGGCAGGCGTAGAAGGGGGCGTAGACGGCCAGGCGGCGGACGGCGGACGGGTGGTTCGCGGTGTAGGTGGCGCTGGTGGTGGTCCCCCACGACCAGCCGAGGAGGTTCAGCTGCTTCACTTCCAGCCGCTTGCGGATGAAGCGCACGGCGGCCTCGATGTCGCGCTGGGCGATGAGCCCGCGCACGGCGGGGGGGACGTTCTCGGCCGGCGCGTTCATCTCGGGGGGGCGGGTGGAGAGCCCGTAGCCGCGGACGGAGAGGGCGAAGACGTGCATGCCGCGCGCCGCCATCCAGTCCATCCAGGAGTAGCCCGGCACCGGCAGGTCGTAGGCGATGGTGGCGGGCATGCTCTGGCCGTGGAGGCACAGGACGGTCGCGGCGGCCTCGGCGCGGCGCTTGCCCCGCGGGTATTTCTCCCGCAGGTGGACGCGGACGCCGGGGCCGGACTGGATGAAGTGGTCCTCTTGGGCGATGGCGCGGAGGGGCATGTGGGTTTCCTTCCTGAGGTCGAGAGGGCCGCCATTCTCGCAGAAATCGGGCCGCCGCCCAAGAGGGGGGAGCCCCCTTTAGCGGGGCGACCCCGCCCGCTATAGTGTGCGGGTCTCGCGCCATCCCGCCCGTGGTGAGCCAGCCGATGTATGCCGCCGAAGAGGACCTGTTCGCGAGGGGGTTCCGCGCCGTGGCCGGGGTGGACGAGGCGGGCCGGGGCCCCCTGGCGGGGCCGGTCGTGGCCGCCGCCGTGGTGCTCGACCCCGGGGATCCCATCGAGGGGCTGGCGGACAGCAAGAAGCTCGCCGCGGGCCGGCGCGAGGCGCTCTACGGCGAGATCGTCCGCCGGGCCCGGGCGGTGGCGGCGGCTGCCGCGGGCCCCCGGCTGATCGAGCGGCGGAACATCCTCCAGGCCTCCCTCTGGGCGATGGCCCGGGCGGCCGGGCGCCTGGCCCTGGCGCCCGACCATGTGCTCGTGGACGGGAACCGCCCCATCCCCCTCCCCCTGCCGCAGACCCCCGTCGTCTCCGGGGATGCCCGGTGCGCCTGCGTCGCGGCGGCCAGCATCGTGGCCAAGGTGCTGCGCGACCGGCTCATGGTGCGCCTCGACCGCGAATTTCCCGCCTACGGCTTCGGCCGCCACAAGGGCTATCCCACCCAGGAGCACCTCGAGGCGCTGCGGGCGCACGGCCCCTGCCGCCTCCACCGCCGGACCTTCCGGGGGGTGCCGGACTTTGGGAAATAGGGTGGCGGGCGGGGCCTCCAAGCGGATCGGCGCGCGCGGCGAGGAGGCCGCCTGCCGCCACCTGGAGCGGAACGGCTACCGGATTCTCGCGAGGAACTACCGCGGGCCCCGCTACGAGGTGGACATCGTGGCCGAGGAGAAGGGCGTGCTGGCCTTCGTCGAGGTGAAGACCCGGCGGCCCGGCGGGGAGGTCAGTCCGGTACGCGGGTGTTCGGGTGGGCCATCGTCGAGGAACGTCAGAGCAGATGAACCGCGTCAACGATTTCGCGTTCAAGATCGCCACGGCCAACGG
>JBBTDR010000130.1:0-3163 GCA_038042665.1 Nitrospinota bacterium | reverse complement strand
CCTCCAGTCGCTCGATCGCGGTAGCTTGGTAGGGCGCGTCGAAACCTTTCAGGACTCGGTCGCCCCAGCCCAGAAGGAGAAGGCCCGGGAGCTTGTCGCCCAGGCCATCCCCGGGCTGAAGAAGGTCCCCGGCGCCCCCCTCACCACCCTGGTGCGGGTGAACGCGATCGAGACCGGCCTCCTGGAAGGGGACCTCGAGGCCATCGCGGTACCCGGCCTGGACGCCATCTTCCTCCCCAAGCCCGAGACCGCCGCCGACGCCCGCGCGGCGGACGCCATCCTCACCCGGCTGGAGCGCGAGCGCGGCCTGGAGCCCGGGGGCATCGGCATCATCCTCCAGATCGAGAGCGCCAAGGGGGTCGTCCACTGCTACGAGATGTGCGTGGCCGCCCCGCGCGTGGTGGGCATCAACTTCGGCAGCGCCGAGGACGCCGACCTCTGCCGCGACCTGGGGGCCACCTGGTCGCCGGACGGCGTCACCCTCCTCTACGCCCGCAGCAAGGCCCTCGCCGAGGCGCGGGCGGCGAGGCTGCCCCATCCCACCGACGGCGTTTACATGCGCCTGAACGACGACGCCGGCTGCCGGGCGGACGCCGCCCTGGCCAAGCAGCTCGGCTACACGGGCAAGGCCGCGATCCACCCCAAGCAGGTGCCCATCTTCAACGAGGTCTTCTCCCCCAGCCCGGCCGAGGTGGACTACTACGAGGGGATGATGGAGGCCCTGCGCGAGGGCGAGCGGGCGGGCCTGGGGGCGGTCACCTACAAGGGCCGGATGGTGGACGTCGCGATGGCCAAGCACGCCGAGCGGGTGCTGGCGCGGGCGGCCACGATCAAGGGGAGATAGGGGAGGTAGAGGACATAAGCATAGGGGCGTTCAATTGAACGCCCCTACGAAGGTCCGACCATTTTTTGCCTGTATAGGGGCGGTTCGCGAACCGCCCCTACAAAAGACCGGCGATCCTCCCCCTGCGCAGGGGCGAGTCATGCCTCGCCCCTACAGATCAGCACTTCGGCTGGATTTCCTTTCTAATCAATTTCACGTCCCGAACGCCCTGCCCTTCTGCTTGGGGAGGCTCGTCCAGGTGCGGGCCAGCTCGGCGAGGAGGCGCACGCCGACGCCGGTGCCGCCGGCGGGGCGGTAGGGCTCCTCCTTCGAGGTGTGGGCCGGGCCGGCGATGTCGAGGTGGACCCAGGGGGTGCCCTCGGCGAAGTGCTGGAGGAAGGCCGCCGCCGTGTTCGCCCCGCCGTGGCGGGCGCCCGAGATGTTGCAGAGGTCCGCGATCTTGCCCTTCATCATGTCGCCGAACTCGGGGTAGAGGGGCATGTGCCAGACGCGGTCCCCGGTTTCCTGGCCGATGCGGCGCACCCGATCGAGGAGCGCGTCGTGGGTGCCGTAGAGCCCGGTCAGCTTCTCCCCAAGGGCCACCACGCAGGCCCCGGTGAGGGTGGCGAGGTCGATCATGCACTGGGGCCTGAAGCGGGTCTTGACGTAGTGCAGGGCGTCGGCGAGGACGAGGCGCCCCTCGGCGTCGGTGTTGTGGATCTCGACCGTGGTGCCGCTCATGGCGCGCACGATATCGCCCGGGCGGGTGGCGTCCCCGCCCACCATGTTCTCGGCCAGGGCGCCCACCCCCACCACGGGCACCCGGGGCTTGAGCCGGGCGACCGAGACCATCGCGCCCACGACCGCCGCCGCCCCGCTCATGTCGGTGGTCATGAGCTCCATCCCGGAGCTGGGCTTGATGGAGACCCCGCCCGTGTCGAAGGTGACGCCCTTGCCGATGAAGGCGATGGGCCGGGCCGCGCTCCCCCCCCGGGGGCGGTACTCGAGGATGAACATCCGGGCCGGGGCGGAGCTCCCGCGCGCCACGGCCAGCAGGGCCCCCATCTTGAGCCTGCGCAGCTGGCGGTCGCCGAGGATGGTGCAGCGCAGCCCCGCGCGGCGGGCGATGCGGCGCACCTCGGCGGCGAGGCTGGGCGGGCGCTTCTCGTTGCTCGGGGTGTTCACCAGGTCGCGGGCCACCGCCGTCCCCTCGGCGAGGATCTGGCCGGTGCGCATCCCCCGCCGCAGGGCGGCCTGGGAGGCCCCTCCCCCGCACAGGACGGCCCGGGCGATGCGCTCCCGGCGGTACTTCTCCCGGGCCTTCGCGCCCTTGTAGCGCTCCATGCGGTAGAGGCCCAGCCCGAGCCCCTCGGCCGCCGCCCGGGCCGCCTCCTCGGCCCCGAGACTCTTGCCGATCGCCCCCTCGAGCGCGAGGGCGAGGCTGCGGGCCCCCTCGCCGCGGGCCCGGCGCCCGGCCAGGCCGCAGGCCCGGCGGAGGGTCTCGCCCGTCACCTCGCCGGCCTTGCCGAGCCCGGCCAGCACCACCACCTCGGGCCCGCGGCGGGCTCCCTTGCGGGGGAGCCGGACGGCGTCCACCTGATCCTTCTTCCCCTCGAAGACCCCGCGCTTCTCCAGCGCGGAGAGCGCCCCGGAGAGGGCCTTGTCGAGCCGCGGGTTCTTGGACTTCTCGGAAACGAGAACGATGAGCGCGTCGGCCCCCTGGGACCACCCGTCGCCCGCCGCAACGGAAAACCGCATGAAGCCTCTCCTCCCGACGCTCGGGCAGGGAATGGGCGGCGCCCTGGAAACCGGAGCGGCAGTGTATCGGAACCCCGCCCCCGCCGCCAGGGGCGTGCCCGCCAAGGGCTTCCCTTCGGGGGCTGGGTTGTGAAAGAGTAGAGGGGCTGACGCCCTTGAAGGAGAGAGCCGGTGCGCCGCCGATGGTCCCGCGTCCTCAGCCTGGCGCTCGCCGCGGCGCTGGCGGGCTGCCAGGCCCCCCAGTTCCTCACCAAGATCCGAAGCCTCGCTTCAGGCAGCGAGGTGACCCTCGTCCCCCTCGCGCAGCTCGACCCCTCGCTCTACAGGGCGCACATCTTCTACGCCGAGTACCTCGATGAGACCGCCGCCACGACGGAGCGGGTGGCCGTCCTGGCCGAGGAGGCCCAGGACACGCTCCGCCTCATCCTCAGCACCACGCGCTACCTCTCCGGCGAGACGGGCACCGGGCGGCTCCCCGAGCTGGCCCAACGGTTCGCCCCCCTGAGGCTGCACGTCATCCAGGCCGGGGACGGCCGCCGCCTGGGCTACGCCTTCCTGCCCCCGGGCAAGACCCTCCGCCTC
>JBBTDR010000129.1:0-1916 GCA_038042665.1 Nitrospinota bacterium | reverse complement strand
GAAGATCGCCTGGGCTCTCTCGGAGAGCCCGGCGCGGCAGGTGCTGATCGAGGAGAGCGTGCTCGGGTGGAAGGAGTTCGAGCTGGAGGTGATGCGGGACCTGAAGGACAACGTCTCCATCATCTGCTCCATCGAGAACCTGGACCCGATGGGGGTCCACACGGGGGATTCCATCACCGTGGCCCCCGCCCAGACCCTCTCCGATCGGGAGTACCAGGCCATGCGGGACGCGGCCATCGCCTGCATCCGGAAGGTCGGCGTCGAGTGCGGGGGCTCGAACATCCAGTTCGGCCTCAATCCCCTGGATGGCCGGATGGTGATCATCGAGATGAACCCGCGCGTCTCGCGCAGCTCGGCGCTCGCCAGCAAGGCCACGGGCTTCCCCATCGCCAAGATCGCGGCCAAGCTCGCCGTGGGCCTCACCCTGGACGAGATCCCCAACGACATCACCCGGATGACGCCCGCCTCCTTCGAGCCCTCGATCGACTACGTGGTGGTCAAGTTCCCGCGCTTCACCTTCGAGAAGTTCCCCGAGACGCCCCCCGTGCTCGACACCCAGATGCGCTCGGTGGGGGAGGCGATGGCCATCGGCCGCACCTTCCGGGAGGCGCTCATGAAGGCGGTGCGCTCGATGGAGATCGACCGCTACGGCCTGGGCGACCCGGACCCGGCGGGCTGGGCGGCGCTCCCCGCCGGGGAGCGGCGGGGGCGGATCGCCGAGGGCCTCGAGGTGCCCGGCCCCGACCGCCTCTGGGTCGTCGCCCGGGCGCTGCGCGAGGGGTGGACGGTCGAGGCGATTCATTCGCATTCGAAGATCGACCCCTGGTTCCTCCACCACATCGCCGAGCTGGTGAGCCTGGAGGCGGAGGCCGGGGCGCCGGGCCTGCTCGCCGACGCCGCCCGGCTGCGCCTCCTCAAGGAGAACGGCTTCTCCGACCGCGACTTGGCCCAGCGCCAGGGGGTGGCGGAGCGGGAGGTGCGCGAGGCGCGCTGGCGGCTGGGGGTGCGGCCCGTCTACAAGCAGGTGGACACCTGCGCCGCCGAGTTCGAGGCCCACACGCCCTACCTCTACTCCACCTACGAGGAGGAGGACGAGGCGCCCCCCACTTCCCGGAAAAAGATCATCATCCTGGGCGGGGGGCCCAACCGCATCGGCCAGGGGATCGAGTTCGACTACTGCTGCTGCCACGGGGCGATGGCGCTCTCGGAGGCGGGCTTCGAGTCCATCATGGTCAACTGCAACCCCGAGACCGTGAGCACCGACTACGACACGAGCGACCGCCTCTACTTCGAGCCCCTGACGCTGGAGGACGTGCTGGAGATCGTCCGCCGCGAGAAGCCCTTGGGCGTCATCGTCCAGTTCGGGGGGCAGACCCCGCTCAAGCTGGCGCTCCCGCTCAAGGAGGCCGGGGTGCCCATCCTCGGCACCTCGCCCGAGAGCATCGACCTGACCGAGGACCGCGAGCTCTTCAGCGCCCTCCTGCGGCGGCTCCACCTCACCCAGCCGCCCTCGGGGACGGCCACCGACGCGGAATCGGCCCTCAAGATCGCCGAGGCCATCCGCTACCCCGTCCTCGTGCGCCCCAGCTACGTCCTCGGCGGGCGGGCCATGGCCCTGGTGCACGACCCCCAGGAGCTGGCCCAGTACATGCGCGAGGCGGTCAAGGCCTCCCCCGATCGGCCCGTGCTCATCGACCACTTCCTCCAGGACGCCATCGAGGTGGACGTGGACGCCGTCTCGGACGGGGAGCGGGTGGTCATCGCCGGGGTGATGGAGCACATCGAGGAGGCGGGCATCCACAGCGGGGACTCGGCCTGCTCGCTCCCCCCCTACACCCTGGGCCCGGCGGTGGTGGAGGAGATGAAGCGGCAAGTGCGCATCCTCGCCCGGGAGCTCGGGGTGGTGGGCCTCACCA
>JBBTDR010000128.1:0-2608 GCA_038042665.1 Nitrospinota bacterium | reverse complement strand
CCCTGGCCCGCACCGCCGCCCGCCTGGGGCTCCACGTCTTCGCGTACAACAGCTACCAGTCGATCATCCGGGGCGGACACACCTGGCTGCGGCTGCGGATGGGGGAGGAGCGGACCGGCTGCCACGGCGATCACCTGAACGTGCTGATCGCCCTCAACCAGGACAGCATCGAGCGCCACGCCCGCGAGGTGGAGCCGGGCGGGGCGATCCTCTTCAACAGCTCCCGGCTTCGCTGCGACGCCTCCCTGGTGCCCGGGGGGGTGCAGGTGGCCGGGCTGCCCATCCGGGAGATCACCCAGGATCTGGGGACTCTCCTGCCCGTGATGCAGAACACGGTGGCGCTGGGCGCGCTGATCCGCCTCATCGGCTTCGACGTCAAGGTCACGGAGGAGCTGATCGCCGAGACCTTCAAGCACAAGGGCGCCCAGGTCATCGAGCAGAACGTCAAGGTGTTCCGGGCGGGCTACGGATACGCCGCGAAGGAGCTGAAGGGCCTCGGCCGCACGTGGGCCTTCTCCCGCAAGCGGCGCCCCATCTTCACCGGCAACCTGGCGTTCGCGCTGGGCGCGGTGGCCGGGGGCTGCAAGTTCTACTCCGCCTATCCCATGAGCCCCGCCTCCTTCATCCTCCACTGGATGGCCTCCCACAGCGAGAAGTGCGGCGTCCTGGTGAAGCAGGCGGAGGACGAGATCGCGGTGGTCAACCTGGCGATCGGCGCCGGCCACGCCGGGGTGCGGGCCATGTGCGCCACCTCCGGAGGGGGGTTCGCCCTGATGACCGAGGCCATCGGGATGGCCGGGATGATCGAGACGCCGGTGGTCGTCGTGAACGTCCAGCGGGGGGGGCCCTCCACGGGGATCCCCACCAAGACCGAGCAGGGCGATCTGAACCAGGCCGTCGGCGCCTCCCAGGGCGACTTCCCGCGGGTGATCGTCGCCCCCAAGGATCCCGTGGACTGCTACTACGCCACCGCCGAGGCGTTCAACCTGGCGGAGAAGTTCCAGCTTCCGGTCATCCTCATCTCCGACCTGCTGCTCTCCGAGCACCGCTCCACCGCCGACCCCGAGGCGCTCACGCCCGAGGTCCCCATCGATCGCGGCGAGTTCCTGACGGAATCCGCCGCCTCCGGGGGCCCCGACGGCTACAGGCGCTACGCCATGACGCCGTCGGGGG
Source organism: Nitrospinota bacterium (assembly GCA_038042665.1). Lineage (GTDB taxonomy): Bacteria > UBA8248 > UBA8248 > UBA8248 > UBA8248 > 2-12-FULL-69-37. The sequence continues at coordinate 1,435 of JBBTDR010000128.1, read as the reverse complement.
TCTCCCCGCGGGTCCGCCCCGGAACCAGGGGCGCGGTCCACGTGTCGGCCACCGACGAGCACGACGAGCAGGGGGTCCTCATCAGCGACGAGCACACCAATCCCGCCATCCGCCGCAAGATGCACGAGAAGCGGATGCGCAAGATGGCGGGGGTGCTGGCCCAGCTGCCTCCGCCCGCGCTGGAGGGCCCCGCCGGGGCCGACGTTACCCTGATCGGGTGGGGCTCCACCTGGGGCGCCATCCACGAGGCCGCCGCCCAGCTGGCCCAGGCCGGCATCCGGGCGAACCACGTGCATTTCAAGTATCTCCACCCCTTCCACGCCCGGGAGGCGAAAGAGCTCCTGGGGGCCAGCAAGCGCACCATCGTGGTGGAGAACAACTTCAGCGGCCAGTTCGCCCGCCACCTGCGGGCGGAGACCGGCGTCTCGGCGGACCACCTGATCGCGAAGTATGACGGGGAGCCCTTCGAGCCCGCCGGCATCGTCCGCCGGGTCCGGGCCATCCTGGAGGGGCGGCCGCCGGATGGCCGGCTCGACGAGGCGGAGGCCCGCGAGATCGCCTACCACTACATCCGCATCCATCTCGAGGACAAGGCGCGCCCGGTCCGCTTCGCCCAGGCCCCGGCGGACGGCCGCGGCGAGCCGGTGTGGGAGGTGGAGATCGTGGACCGCGAGGAGCTCGACCCGCGCGGGAAGCTCATCATCGGGATGGACACCGGCTCCATCCACGCCTGGGAGCCGGCGGCGGGGAAAGGATGACCCCGGCCGCGGGGGCGGTGAAGAGGGATTCGGAGCGGAGCGGTTGCCGCTGAGCCGCTCCGGAGGGAGGTTGCCTATGTCGGTCGTTCAAGAGCTGACCCTGAATAGCTACGAAGGCATGGTGGATCCGGACTGGTGCCTGGGATGCGGCGACTTCGGCGTCCTGAAGTCGCTCAAGGCGGCGGCCCTGGAGCTGGGCATCCCTCCCCACGAGATCCTCGTGGTCTCCGGCATCGGGTGCTCGTCCAACCTGCCGGGCTTCATCCACGCCTATGGAGTGCACAGCCTCCACGGGCGGTCCCTGCCCCTGGCCTCCGGGGCCGCGCTGGCCAACCACAATCTCCACGTCGTGGCCACCGGGGGCGACGGCGACGGCTACGGGATCGGGATCGCCCACTTCATCCACGCCATGCGGAGGAACCTCAACCTCACCTACATCGTCATGAACAACCAGATCTACGGCCTGACCACCGGCCAGGCGTCGCCGACGACGACGGAGGGCCACAAGACCAAGAGCACCCCGCGCGGAAACGTGGAGCGCCCGATCAACCCCATCGCCCTGGCGCTGGTCACGGGGGCGACCTACGTGGCCCGCGGCTTCTCGGGCAACCCGGGCCACATGACGAAGCTCATCGCCGGCGGCATCGCCCACCGCGGCTTCGCCCTGATCGACGTCT
>JBBTDR010000127.1:0-9494 GCA_038042665.1 Nitrospinota bacterium | reverse complement strand
ACCGTGGGCGCCGGCGTCGTCACCGAGGTGGTCGAGTAGGCGGCCGGCCGGCGGGGGGTAGTGTGGGAAAGGCGCCGGCGGGCGGTCCGCCGGGCGAGACGGAGAATCAAGGATTGAGATGAGCCAGAAAATCCGCATCCGCCTGAAGGCTTACGATCACCGGCTGCTCGATCAGTCCGTGACCGAGATCGTGGACACCGTCCGCCGGACGGGCGCCACCCTCGTGGGGCCCGTGCCGCTGCCGACCACCATCAACAAGTACACCGTGCTGCGCGGGCCGCACATCGACAAGAAGTCGCGCGAGCAGTTCGAGATCCGCACCCACAAGCGGCTCGTGGACATCCTCGACCCCACCCAGCAGACGGTCGACGCCCTCATGAAGCTCGACCTGGCCGCCGGCGTGGACGTCGAGATCAAGGTGAACTAGCGGGGGGAAGGGTTTCGTGAACTACGCTCTGGGCCGCAAGGCCGGCATGACCCAGGTGTTCGCCCCGGACGGCAGCCCCGTCCCCGTCACGGTGGTCGAGGTCGGCCCCTGCACCGTGGTCCAGCGCAAGACGGCGGAGAAGGACGGTTACGAGGCCGTGCAGTTGGGTTTCCTGCCCCGCAAGGAGAAGGGCTACAGCAAGGCGGAGCTCGGCCACTTCAAGAAGCACGGCGTCCAGCCCTTCCGGGTGCTGCGGGAGGTCCCCGTCGCCGAGGAGGACAAGGACCTCCAGCCGGGCGGCGTCGTGGACGTGACCGTCTTCGACCGCGGCGACTGGGTGGACGTCACCAGCGTGACCAAGGGGCGGGGCTTCCAGGGCGTCATCAAGCGCCACAAGTTCCGGGGCGGCCCGGGCAGCCACGGCGGCATGTTCGACCGCCTGCCGGGCTCGATGAGCGCCTCCTCCTTCCCCTCCCGCATCTTCAAGGGGAAGCGCCTGCCCGGCCACATGGGGGCGGTGCGGCAGACCGTCCAGGGCCTCCTGGTGGTGGACGTGCAGCCCGACGCGAATGTGCTCATGGTGCGGGGGGCGGTCCCCGGCCCGAAGAACGGCATCGTGCTCCTGCGGCGCAGCATCCGGACCAAGAAGGCCGCCCTGGAGAAGCCGAAGGAGCAGGTCCGCAGCATGGACCCGCTGAAGGCGTCCAAGCGCGCGGCGCGCGGCGGCTGAGGAAGGCATGGCCCAGATCGACGTGCATGATTTGAGCGGGAAGGTGGTGGAGCAGGTGGAGCTCCCCGACGCCATCTTCGATGGCGAGGTGAAGATCCACCTCATCCACCAGATGGTGAAGGCCCAGCTGGCCAGCCGCCGGGCCGGGACCCACTCCACCCTCACCCGGAGCGAGGTCCACGGGACGAACGCCAAGCCCTGGCGCCAGAAGGGCACCGGCCGCGCCCGGGCGGGCGACGTGAAGTCTCCCCTGTGGCGGCACGGCGGCACCATCTTCGGGCCCAAGCCGCGCAGCTACGAGCAGAAGGTGAACCGCAAGGTGCGCCGCACCGCGCTCAAGAGCGCCCTCAACCTCCGCTGGAAGGAGGGCCGCCTCAAGGTGGTCGCCGACTTCGACCTGCCCGAGGCCAAGACCCGCCTCATGACCGGGGCGCTCCGCAGCCTCCAGGCCGAGGGCAAGACCCTCATGGTGACCGAGGCCGACAGGCCCAACTTCTTGCTCTCGGTGCGGAACATCCGGGGGGCCAAGCCCATCCGCGTGGAGGGGCTGAACGTCTACGACATCATGGGGCACGAGAACCTCGTGTGCACGAAGGGGGCCATCACGGCCATCGCGGAAAGGCTGGCGGGCTGAGCGATGGAGACGACGCAGATCATCCGGCGGCCTTGCGTCACGGAGAAGAGCATCCGGGGCACGGAGGCGGCTAACAAGGTGGTCTTCGAGGTGGACATGCGGGCGAACAAGACCCAGGTCAAGCGGGCCGTCGAGGAGCTCTTCAAGGTCACGGTCATCAAGGTCAACACCCTCCGGGTGCCCGAGAAGCAGATCCGCCTCGGCCGGCACTCGGGCGTCCGGCCGCCCTGGAAGAAGGCGGTGGTCACCCTCAAAGAGGGCGACAAGATCGAGTTCTTCGAGACGGCGTAGGCCGGGAGGCATCGGGACATGCCAGTCAAGCGGTACAAGCCAGTCACCCCCGCGAGGCGCTTTCAGGAAGTCCTCGTGCGGGACGACTTGACGAGGAAGGCCCCCGAGAAGGCCCTCACCCAGGGCATGGTCAAGTCGGGCGGCCGCAACAACAACGGGCGCATCACCGCCTACCACCGCGGGGGCGGTCACAAGCGCCGCTACCGGGAGATCGACTTCCGGCGGGAGAAGCTCGGCGTTCCCGCCTCGGTGCGGGCGATCGAGTACGACCCGAACCGCTCGGCCCGGGTGGCCCTGCTCGTCTACGCCGACGGCGCGAAGCGCTACATCCTCGCCCCCAAGGGCGTCCAGGTGGGCGACAAGCTGGAGGCGGGCCCCCGGGCGGACATCAAGCCCGGCAACGCCCTGCCGGTGGCCAACATCCCGCTCGGCACGCTCTGCCACAACATCGAGCTCCGCCCGGGCGGGGGCGCCCGCATCGCGCGCAGCGCGGGGGTGAGCGCCCAGCTCATGGCCAAGGAGGGCGGCTACGCCCAGTTCCGCCTGGCCTCGGGCGAGGTGCGGATGATCCACACCACCTGCTACGCCACCATCGGCGAGGTCGGGAACGCCGACCACGCCAACGTGAGCATCGGCAAGGCGGGCCGCGTCCGCTGGCTGGGCTGGCGCCCGGTGGTGCGCGGGGTGGCCATGAACCCGGTGGACCACCCCCTGGGCGGCGGCGAGGGGAAGAGCTCGGGCGGCCGCCACCCCTGCACCCCCTGGGGCAAGCCGACCAAGGGCTACAAGACGCGGAAGAAGAACAAGGCGTCCTCGAAGTTCATCGTGCGGCGCCGGCACCAGAAGTAGCGCCCTGAGAGGGAGAGGCGAGAGCCATGGCCCGTTCGCTGCATAAAGGCCCGTTCGTGGACGACCACCTGCTCAAGAAGGTCCAGGCCTTGGGCCGGGGCGGCGAGAAGCGCATGATCCGCACGTGGTCGCGGCGCTCGACCATCACCCCGGAGTTCGTGGGCCACACCTTCGCGGTCCACAACGGAAAGAAGTTCATCCCAGTCTACGTGACCGAGAACATGGTGGGCTTCAAGCTCGGCGACTTCTCGCCGACCCGGACGTTCAAGGCCCACTCCGGCGTTTCGAAGCGGGTGATCACGCTGAAGTAGAGGGAAGGGTGCGGGGATGGCAAAGGCGACGCTGAAGCATTACCGGGCCAAGCCGCGCAAGACGCGCCTGCTGGCGGACCTCATCCGCGGCAAGCGGGTCTCCGAGGCCCTGACGCTCCTGGACCTCTCCACGGCCAAGTCGGCCAAGATGGTGGCCAAGGTGCTCCGCTCCGCCCTGGCGAACGCGACCGACCGCGGCCAGGCCGACGACCCGGAGAGCCTCGTCGTCCAGCGGGTGGCCGTCGACCAGGGCGCCACCCAGAAGCGGTTCCGGGCGCGGGCGCGGGGGCGCGTGAACCACATCCGCAAGCGCAGCTGCCACATCAACGTGGTCATTGGCGAGGCTGAGTAGGAGGGCGCATGGGCCAGAAAGTGCATCCCATCGGGTTCCGGGTGGGCGTGACCCGCGGCTGGGTCTCGACCTGGTTCGCCAAGCGCGACTACGCGAAATTCCTGCACGGCGATCTCAAGGTGCGCAAATTCGTGAAGGAGCGCCTCGCCCACGCGGGCGTGAGCAGCGTCGAGATCGAGCGGGCGAGCAACCGGGCCCGCATCAACATCTGGACGGCGCGCCCCGGCATCATCATCGGCAAGCGCGGCGCCGAGGTGGACCGCCTCAAGACCGACCTCCAGGAGCTCACCGGCAAGCAGATCTACGTGAACATCAAGGAGGTCCGCAAAGCCGAGGTGGACGCCCAGCTCGTGGCCGAGAACATCGCCATGCAGCTCGAGCGGCGCATCGCCTTCCGCCGCGCCATGAAGAAGGCGGTGGCCTCGGCGATGCGCTTCGGCGCCAAGGGCATCAAGGTGCGCTGCGCCGGCCGCCTCGGCGGGGCCGAGATCGCCCGCTCGGAGTGGTACCGCGAGGGCCGGGTGCCGCTGCAGACCCTCCGGGCCGACATCGACTACGGCTTCGCCCTGGGGCGGACGACCTACGGCGCCATCGGCGTGAAGGTGTGGATCTTCCGGGGCGAGATGATCCGCTCCTCCAGGCGGCGCCCGCAGCAGGCCGCGGAAGCCCCCTCGGCCTAACGGAACGGAGCGCGCAGGGACATGTTGCAGCCGAAGCGGACCAAATACCGCAAGCAGCAGAAGGGCCGCACCCGCGGGGCCGCCACCCGGGGGAAGGAGCTGGCCTTCGGCACCTTCGGCCTCCAGACGCTGGAGACGATGCGCATCACGGCCCGCCAGATCGAGGCCGCGCGCATCGCCATGACCCGGCACATCAAGCGCGGCGGGCGCATCTGGATCCGCGTCTTTCCGGACAAGCCCGTCAGCAAGAAGCCCGCCGAGGTCCGCATGGGCAAGGGGAAGGGCACTCCCGAGGCGTGGGTCGCCCCGATCCGGGCGGGGAGGATTCTTTACGAGATGGACGGTGTCACGGAAGCCGTGGCCCGCGAGGCGCTCCGCCTCGCCGCCCACAAGCTCCCCTGCAAGACGCGCGTCGTGGCGGCGCACGGAGGGCCGCGGTGAAGATCGCCCAGGTCCGCGAGCTGAGCCCCGAGGAGTTGGCCCTGAAGGAGCGGGAGCTCCGCCGGGAGCTCTTCAACCTGAAGTTCCGGAAGGCCACGGGCCAGCTCGGCAACACGGCCCAGATCCGGAGCATCAGGCGCGACCTGGCGCGTGTGCTCACCATCCGGCAGGAACGGGAGGCCCAGGCCTCCGTGGGAGGGAAGTGAGGCATGGCGGAGAACGAGCGGGGGCGCCGGAAGGTCCGCATCGGGGTGGTGGTCAGCGACAAGATGGACAAGACGGCCACGGTGCAGGTGACGCGGACGTTCGCCCACGCGACGTTCAAGCGGGTCATCCGCCGGAGCAAGAAATACCTCGTCCACGACGGGGAGAACGCGCTCAAGGTCGGTGACCGGGTGCGGATCGTCGAGACCCGCCCCCTGAGCCGCCGGAAGCGCTGGCGCCTGCTCGAAGTGATCGAGCGCTCCAAGTAGCGCGCGGAGAAGAGGGCCGGTCCGATGATCCAGATGCGAACGATGTGCAGCGTGGCCGACAACTCCGGCGCCAAGAAGGTCCAGTGCATCAAGGTGCTGGGCGGCACGCGGCGGCGCTACGCGAGGCTCGGCGACGTGATCGTGGTCACCGTCAAGGAGGCCACGCCGAACGCCGGTGTGAAGAAGGGCGAGGTCCGCAAGGCCGTGGTCGTGCGCACGGTCAAGGAGATGGGCCGCGAGGACGGCACCTACATCCGGTTCGACGACAACGCCGTGGTCATCATCAACGACGTCCGCGAGCCGGTGGGCACCCGCATCTTCGGCCCGGTCGCCCGGGAGCTGAGGCGGAAGCGCTTCATGCGCATCGTCTCCCTGGCTCCCGAGGTCCTGTGAGGTCCAGCGATGGGCGCAAACGGAAAGACCCACGTGAAGAAGGGCGACATCGTCGAGGTGATCGCCGGCCGCGAGAAGGGCAAGCGGGGCAAGGTGCTCCGCGTCCTGCGGGAGGAGGGCCGGGTCGTCGTCGAGAAGCTGAACATCGTGAAGCGGCACACCAAGGCCAACCCCGCGGGGCAGCAGCAGGGGGGCATCATCGAGCGCGAGGGCAAGATTCACATCAGCAACGTGATGCCCGTGGACCCCAAGAGCGGGAAGGCTTCGCGGGTGAGCCGCAAGCGGCTCGAGGACGGCCGCCGGGTGCGGGTGACGAAGCAGAGCGGCGAGCTTCTCGACACGGTGTAGCCGCGCTGGGAGCAAGGGGAAATGGCTTACGTTCCGCGGATGCTTGAGTTCTACCGCACCGAGGTGACGGCGCAGCTGCGCAAGGAGTTCGGCTACAAGAACCCCATGCAGGTGCCCCGGCTGGCGAAGGTCACGCTGAACATGGGGCTCGGGGAGGCCGTCGCGAACGCCTCGGCCCTCGAGAACGGACTCAGCGAGCTCACCCTCATCGCGGGACAGAAGCCCGTGGTGACCCGGGCCCGCAAGTCGATCGCCAATTTCAAGCTCCGGGCCGGGATGCCCATCGGCGCGATGGTCACCCTGCGCGGGGTGCGGATGTGGGATTTCTTCGATCGGCTGGTGAACATCACCCTCGCCCGCGTGCGCGACTTCCGCGGGCTGAGCCCGAAGGCCTTCGACGGGCGCGGGAACTTCAGCCTCGGGATACGGGATCAGCTGATCTTCCCCGAGATCGACGTGGACAAGGTGGACAAGCCGCGCGGCATGGGGGTGGTCATCGCCACCACCGCCAAGACGGACGAGGAAGGAAGGGCCCTCCTGAGGCTGCTCGGGGTGCCCTTCCGGACGACCTGAGAGGGCGGGAGATCGCTGTGGCCAAGCTGTGCAAGATCGCCAAGCAGTTCAAGAAACCGAAGTTCGCGGTCCGCTTCCACAACCGTTGCGAGCGGTGCGGGCGCCCGCGCGGCTACCTGCGGCGCTTCAGGCTGTGCAGGATTTGCTTCCGCAACCTTTCGCTCCAGGGAGAAGTCCCCGGGGTGACGAAGTCGAGCTGGTGAGAGGAGGGCTGGCATGAGCATGAGCGATCCCATCGCGGACCTCCTCACCCGCGTCCGCAACGCCCTGCGGGCCGGGCACCCCGGGCTGGAGGTTCCCGGCAGCCGGGTGAAGGGCCAGATCCTGGGCATCCTCCGCGCCCAGGGCTTCATCCAGAGCTATGAGGCGAAGCCGGGCCCGGGCGGCCAGGAGCGCCTGGCGATCCAGCTGAAGCCCGCGGTGAGGGGCCGCAGCCCCCTCAACGGCCTGCGCCGGGTGAGCAAGCCCGGCCGCCGCGTGTACGTGGACAAGGAATCCATCCCGAAGGTACTGAACGGGATGGGCATCGCCATCCTCACTACCCCGAAGGGCATCCTCACTGGCGAGGAGGCCCGGGCCCAGGGCGTGGGGGGCGAGGTGATCTGCGAGATTTGGTGAGGGCTGGGTCATGTCCCGTGTCGGAAGAATGCCCATCGTGCTCCCGAAGGGGGTCGAGGTGAAGGTGGACGGCCCCGCCGTCACCGTCAAGGGGCCCAAGGGCACCCTCAGCCGCAGCGTTCATCTCCGCATGAAGGTGGAGGCGGACGGCGGGCGCGTGACGGTCGCCCGCCCCACCGACGGCCGGCTCGACCGCTCCCTCCACGGCCTCACCCGCTCCCTCATCGCCAACATGGTCGAGGGGGTGTCCAAGGGCTACGAGAAGGAACTCGAGGTGGTGGGCCTGGGCTACCGGGTGGAGGCCGCGGGCAAGGGCCTGGTGCTGAGCGTGGGCTACTCGCACCAGGTGCGGGTCGAGCCCATCGAGGGCATCGAGTTCGAGATCCAGAGCGATCGCCAGCGCAATGCCATCAAGGTGAAGGGCATCGATAAGGAGGTGGTCGGCTACGTGGCCTCGGAGATCCGGCGCATCAAGCCCCCCGAGCCCTTCAAGGGCAAGGGCATCCGCTACGCGGGCGAGACGGTGCGCCGCAAGGTTGGCAAGGCGGGCGTCTAGCCCGGGAGGAGGAAGCGGTGGCGGTGTCGAAGAAGCGGATGGCTTGGCTCGCCCGGAAGGTCCGGGTCCGCAAGCGGGTGCGGGGCACCCCGGAGCGCCCGCGCGTCACCGTCTTCCGCAGCGGCAAGCACATCTACGCTCAGGTCGTGGACGACATCAGCGGCCGCACGCTGGCGGCCGCCTCCTCGCGGGAGCAGGAGTTCGGGGTCCAGGTCAAGGGCGCCGAGAAGGCCCGTCCCAGCAACCGCGAGGGTGCCGTCCTCGTCGGGAAGATCCTGGGCAGCCGGGCGAAGGCTCAGGGCGTGGCGCGGGTGGTGTTTGACCGGAACGGCTATCTTTACCATGGCCGGGTGAAGGCCCTGGCCGAGGGCGTACGCGAGACAGGAGTGGAGTTCTGATGGCGCGCGAACCCAGAAGCGGTCCAGGTCCAGGTTCAGGCCCGAAGGCTGGTCCCGGGGGCGGTCCCAGGGGTGGCCCCGGGGGTAGTCCCAGGGGTGGCCCCGGGGGCGGTCCCAGGGGTGGTCCCAGGGGTGGCCCCCGGGGTGGTCCCAGGGGCGGCCCGAAGAACCAGGCGGTGGAGGCGGAGGAGCGCGAGTTCGTGGACCGCGTGATCTTCGTCAACCGCGTGGCCAAGGTGGTGAAGGGCGGCCGGCGCTTCAGCTTCAGCGCGCTGGTCACCGTGGGCGACCGCAAGGGCCAAGTGGGCCTCGGCCTGGGCAAGGCGAACGAGGTGCCCGAGGCCATCCGCAAGGGGATCGAGCACGCCCGCAAGTCCATGGTCCGGATCGCCCTGGAGGGGGACACCATCCCCCACCAGGTCATCGGCCACTTCGGCGCCGGGCGGGTGCTCCTGAAGCCCGCCGCGCGCGGGACGGGCGTCATCGCGGGCGGCTCGGTGCGGGCCGTGCTGGACGTGGCCGGCGTGCGCGACATCCTCACGAAGTGCATCGGGACGAGCAACCCCCACAACGCCACCAAGGCGGTCCTGGCGGGGCTCAAGTCCCTCCGCAGGAGGGACGAGGTGTTCGCCGTGCGCGGCATCGAGGTCCCGGGCGCCGAAGGCACCAAGGCCTAGGAGGCGGGGCGATGGCCGGCCAAGTGAGGATCACCCTGCGGAAGAGCATCTCGGGCTCGAAGCCCGTGCACCGCGAGGCGCTGCGGGGCCTCGGCTTGCGGAAGCTGAACCAGAGCGTCGTGCGCAGGGACAACCCCAGCATCCGCGGCTTGATCTTCAAGGTCAAGCACTTGGTCGAAGTGGAGGAGGGGGCCTAGGCCCCCGCGGAGGAGCGATGGCCGAGAAGAACCCAAGCGGCGAAGGGCGCGTCACCGGCCTGGGCGACCTGCGCGGGAAGCAGGGCGCCCACCGCGGCCGCAAGCGCGTGGGGCGCGGCCCCGGCTCCGGCATGGGCAAGACCTCCGGGCGGGGCCACAAGGGAGCCAAGGCCCGCTCCGGCAACCGCAAGAAGCCGGGCTACGAGGGCGGCCAGATGCCCCTCCAGCGCCGCCTGCCGAAGCGGGGCTTCCGCAACATCTTCGGCAAGGAGTTCTCCGAGGTGAACGTGGGACGGCTCGGCCGCTTCGACGCCGGCTCCACGGTGGACGCGGCGGCGCTGTGCGTGAGCGGCCTGGTGAGCAAGCTGGCCCGGAGCGGCGTGAAGCTGCTCGGGTCGGGGGCGATCGACCGGGCCCTCCAGTGGCTTTACCACAAGCAGATCCTCTGCAAGGGCGACTGGGCCGTGAAGTGTCCCGGGGTCGAGCCGGGGGGATGGGCGTTTCAGTTTCAAAATGATTTCTATCCGGACAACGACGACTCGGCCG
>JBBTDR010000126.1:0-1795 GCA_038042665.1 Nitrospinota bacterium | reverse complement strand
GAGTCCCACCCGGCCGTTGCTCCAGGGCTGGCGGGCGGCCCACTCGACGCAGTCGTGGAGGTCCCTGGCCTCGCGGGCGGACCAGGGGTCGAGGAAGCCCGGCGAGCGCCCCGACCCGCGCGCGTCCACCCGGACGATGGTGTAGCCGTCCGGCACCCATTTCTCCGGATCCGCCACCTCCCAGGTCTGGTACTTGTTGGTCGAGCCGGCGGCGGTGCCGGGGAAGCGCTCGACCATCTGCTTCCACTGCTGGGGGTAGCCGTCCTCGAAGTGGAGCCACTTGGCGTAGGGGCCGTAGTTGAGGATGGGGGGTACTTCCCCTCCGGGATGGGGCGGAAGACGTCGGCGCGGAGCACGACGCCATCGTCCATCGGGATGGGGACGTCCCAGTCGATCCGCATCCCGTCCCGGGTGTCGCTTCTCGGATAACCGCTCATCGCCTTTCCCCCAGAGACCCAGGCATGGAAAACAAGGCGCGGAGGAACCCGCGCGAGGACGGGGCGCAGGCCCATCCCCCGGCCCGCGCCCCGCCTTGCATCTTCGCCCGGAACCCGGCCGGGAGCCAGCGGAGGGCGCTCCCGGGGCCCGAGCCCCCTCATCCCTCCTGGGGCCGGGGGAGATCCTTGAACCACTCGGGGTGGCGCTCCATCGTCCGCTGGATGAAGGAGGTGTCGTAGTACTTCGCGGGGTCGAAGGGCGCCTTCATCTTCTTCTGGGCGATGAGCTGCTCCACGGCGATGTTGAAGGCCTTGAAGGTGTTCTTGCCCAGGCGGGGGTCGAAGCTGGCGTACTTGAGGGTGCGCTTGACGATGTCCACATCGAGCCCCCGGATGTAGCGGGCGGCGATCTGGGAGACGTCGTCGAGGTTCTTGGGGTCGCGCAGGTAGGAGGCGGCCTCGGCCATGGCGTCCACCACCCGCTGGGTGACGTCGCGGTCCTTGTAGACCGTGGGCGGCAGGCCGTGCACCTGGGAGCAGAAGCAGACGTAGCCGCCCCCCCGCACCAGCAGCCGGGAGCCCTTCACCTTGTCGAGCATCATGGTGTTGTAGGGCTCCCACATCACCATGGCGGCGACACCGCCGGTGTCGAAGAGGGAGACCGAGTTGGAGGGAGCGACGTTGAGGCGGTCCAGCGCCGAGGGGGGGATGCGGTTTTTCCTGAGCATCTCCTGGAGATACATGTCGTTCGTGTTCCCGAAGCTGACCCCGACCTTCTTCCCCTTCAGGTCCTCGAGGGTGTTGATCCCCGAGTCGGGGCGGACGACGATGGCCAGCACGTTGTCATCGGCCGGCTGGGTGTAGGCCGCGCCCGTGAAGGCAAGGAGGGCGCGCGCCTTGAGACCGCGCTCGAGCGCCACGGGGATGTTCGAGAGGGCCGCGATGGAGATATCGAGCTCCCCCGCGTCGAGGGACTTGCTCAGCGCGGGGCCGGTCTCGATGATCCGCAGCTTGGCGTCGATGCCGTGCTTGGCGAAGAAGCCCTTGTCCACGGAGATGTACATGAGCGCGTTGCCGAGGTTGCTAGCGGCCCCGAAGGTGAGCTTCGCGGGCGCCGGTGCCCCCTCGGCGGCGGCGAACCACATGAACCAGGCGGCGGCGGCGAATGAGACCCATCCTCTCGGCGTTTTCAAGGCTCTCCCCCCTTGGAACTGGCCGTGCCCAGGCGGGCGCGGGGCCGTTCGTTTCTCGTGTGGACGGCGCATTGTAGGAAAAGGCGGGGGGCGCCACAAGCCGCCGGGCGGGCTCGCCGCGGGAGGAAAGGCTGGGGCGGCGGGCGGACAAGGGGGGCGGGTTTT
>JBBTDR010000125.1:0-2656 GCA_038042665.1 Nitrospinota bacterium | reverse complement strand
GACAACCATGGGGGACGGAACCACCTCAAATCTCAACTAAGATTGGGACACTCTCGGCGGGGTTCCTTGGAAGTATTTAAATATCATCATCGAAGAAGCACCTACCCAAAAACATTTTATGGGGCTATCTTCTCCCCAGGCAGATGCCAAGAGACCCCCAAGAACAAGGAAAACCAGCATTTCAGCCACATCGACGTAAATAGTTTCGGGATTGGTGCGCAGGAGTAAAAAAAGGGGTTTCGCATGAAGCACTGAGGCTCCAACTAGGCCCCACAAGAATCTTCGGGTGCTCCACCAACTGCTCATTGTATAGAGGTTATGTGGGCTATCGAATGGCTGCAAAAACTAAAGACAAAGCGAAGCCCACCACAATCAAGATGGCAACCCGTAAATCCCTTTTATCAAGCCTTTTGATGAGCACGGACATTTTTCATTCTCCTCCTCCTACGCACAACTCTTCTTGCATAGCCAATATATTGACATAGCAGTTGTACGTCAATATCTCGGTGGTGTCCTCATGCGCCGCCTTCCCCGGTCATTCGGAGCGCCCCGGGCGCGAAGAAGCTGCTTTTGGTCTCTGTGAGGCACACGCAGCTTCCTTGGCCATAGCGATCCCCCCCCGGACTGGCGGGCGAACCTTCGGCGCACGCGGGCCGCCGGCCGCGGGCGGAGCCTCCCGCGCCCGCGTGGTAGGATTCGCGCCGAGGCCGGAGATGCGGAGAAGGGGGAGTTTCCCCCGCCACGGAGGAGCGCGCCTTGCCGCCGCTCGACTTCCTGACGCTGGGCTACCTCGGCGGGCTCCTCGCCGCGGCCCTCCCGGGAGGCTGGGGCGGGGCCGCCCTGGCTCTCGCCGCGGCCCTCCTCCTCGCCCTGGGAGCGGGCGCGGCCTGGAGAGGGCAACGAAACATCCCCCGCCTGGGACGGGCGGCGCTTCCCCTGCTCCTGGCCTCGGCCGGGGCGCTGGCGGCCGCGGCCCTCCCGGCCTTCCACCGCTGGATGGTGCCCTCCCACCACCTCCTCCGGAACCTGCCCCCGGAGAGCGTGAACCTCATCGGCCACCTCGCCCAGCCCCCCGAGCGGAACGAGGGCCGGGGCGGGAGGCGCCCCCGGCTCTACGTGGAGGTGGAGCGCCTGGTCGTCCGCGGGGTCGAGGTGCCCGCCCGGGGCACCGCGCGCATCACCTTCTCCTCCCCGGTCCCCGCCAGCCTGGAAGTGGGGGACCGGCTCCTCATCCGCCGGGTGCGGCTCGGCCCGCCCCGCCGCTACCAGAACCCGGACGGCTTCGACTACCGCGAGTTCCTCCGCCTCCTCGGGGTGCACGCGACGGGCTTCGCCCACCCCCAGGCCATCACCCGCCTCGCCCCCCGGGAGGAGGCCGCCTGGCGGCGGTCCCTCTTCCGCCTGAGGGACCGGATGAGCGCCCACCTGCGGGCCGCCCTGCCCGAGGACGCGGCGGGCCTGCTGGAGGAGATGTCGATCGGCGTCCGCGAGGATCTGGACCCCGAGATCCGCGCCGCCTTCCGCCTCACGGGCACGGCCCACCTCCTCGCCATCAGCGGGATGAACGTGGCCTTCGTCGCCGCGTTTTTCTATTTCTTCCTGCGCCGCCTCTTCCGGTGGCTTCCGCCCGGCGGGTTCCCGATCTGGCCCGTGGTGCTCACCCCGGAGAAGGCCGCCTCGCTCGCCGTCATCCCCATCGTCGTGCTCTTCACCCTGCTCAGCGGGGCGCGGGTGTCCATCGTGCGGGCGGCCATCATGGCCGTGGCCTATCTGACGGCGCGCGTGCTCGAGCGGCAGGGGGGCGCCCTGCACTCCGTCCTGCTGGCGGCCCTCGTCATCCTGCTCCTGGAACCCGGCTTCCTCTGGGACGCCGGCTTTCAGCTCTCCTTCGTCGCCGTGACGGCCATCATCCTCTGGGCCCAGCGCGGTGGCCCCGGGCCCCCGCCCGAGGGGAGGCCGGAGGGCCTGGCGCGGTGGCGGCGCTGGTTTTGGGAGCTCGCCTGGGTGCAGCTCGTGGTCTCGGCGGCGGTGGCCCCCCTGACGGCCTGGCACTTCCAGGAGGCCCAGGCCATCGGCCTCCTCTTCAACCTCGTCATGATCCCCATCGCCTCCGTGGCCATGCCGCTGGCCTTCTTCGCCGCCCTGGCGGGGGCGCTCCTGCCGCCGGGATGGGGCCTGCTGCTCGCCCCCGCCGACGGGGCGCTCGCCCTCCTGGCGCGGGCGATGATCCTCCTCACCCGCTGGGGGGCGGCCCTCCCCGGCGGGGCCTGGACCCTCGCGCCGCCCTCGCGGGGCACGGTGGCCGCCTTCTTCCTGTTCTTCCTCATGGCCCTGGGGTCGCGGCGCGCGGCGTGGAGGAGGGCCGGGTGGATCGGCGCGGCCGCCGCCATCCTCTGGATCATGATCCCGTTGCCTCCGATGGCTCCCTCCGCCAGCGGGCGGACCACCCTCCTCTTGCCCGACGCGGGACGGGCGGACGTGTTCTTCCTCCGCCTGCCGGACGGGCGCGGCATCGCCGTGGACGGCGGCGAGGCCCGCGTGGCCTTCGACACCTGGGGGAACGTGGTGGCGCCCCTCCTGCGGCGGATGGGGGAGCGCTCCTGGGAGACCCTCTTCGCCTTCGCCGAGGGCACGGCCTCCTCCGCCCAGCGAGAGC
>JBBTDR010000124.1:3426-11091 GCA_038042665.1 Nitrospinota bacterium | reverse complement strand
GCCGTGGCGGATGGCGAGGGCGGCCTCGTGGACGAGGTCGGCGGCGTGCTCGCCCACGATGTGGACGCCGAGGAGCTCGTCGGTCGCGGCGTCGGCGATGACCTTGACCTCGCCCGCGAGGGCGCGCTCGGCTTGGGCCTTGCCGAGAGCGCGCGTCTGGAACTTGCCGACCCTGACCGCCCGGCCTTCTTTCTTGGCCTGCTCCTCGGTGAGGCCGGCGGTGCCCACCTCGGGGTGGGTGAAGACGCCGGCGGGGACCCCGCGGTAGTCCATCTCGACGTCGCCTCCCATGGCGTTCTCGGCGGCGACGATGGCCTCGGCCGAGGCCACGTGGGCGAGCATGAGGCCCCCGATGCAGTCTCCGGCGGCGAAGACGCCCGGGACGTTGGTGCGCATCCCGGCGTCCACCTTGACCTCGCCCCGGGGGCTGAGCGCGACCCCGATCTTCTCGAGGCCGAGCTTGTCGGTGTTCATGGTGCGCCCGATGGAGACGAGGACGAGGTCGGCCGCGAGCGCCTCCATGCCCTCGATCTCGGCCGCCATCTCGCCGCCCCGGCGCTCGACCTTGAGGATCTTCTTCCCGGTCAGGAGCTTGATCTTCTGCTTGCGCATCTCGCGCTCGATGAGCTTGGAGACGTCGGCGTCCCCCAGGGGGAGCGCCCGGTCGAGGAGCTCGACCACGGTGACCTCGGCCCCCAGCTCGCGGTAGAGGCAGGCGAACTCGCAGCCGATGGCCCCGGCCCCCACGATGAGCAGGCGCCTGGGGAGCTCCTTGAGGCGCACGGCCTGGTCGCTCGAGATGATGCGCGTGCCGTCGATCGGGAAGGCGGGGATCTGGGCCGGGCGGGAGCCCGTGGCGATGAGGATCCGCTCGGCCCGCACCTCGGCCTCGCCGCCCGCCTTCAAGCGTACCCGGAGCTGGCCCGGGCCCTCGATGACGGCCTCGCCCGGGAGGTGGTCCACCTTGTGGGCCCTGAGGAGGCCGCCGATGCCGGCCACGAGGCCCTCGACGATCTTGTCCTTCCGCTCGATGAGGGCGGCGAGGTCGGCCCGGACCTCGCCCTTGACCTCGATGCCGAAGTCCGGGGCCTCGCGGATGCGCCGCAGCAGCGCGGCCGAGGCGATGAGGCTCTTGCTCGGGATGCAGCCCCAGTTGAGGCAGGTGCCGCCCAGGGCGTCGCGCTCGATCACGACGCAGCGGCCCCCGCTCTGGGCAACGCGCACCCCGGCCACGTAGCCCGCCGGGCCTCCGCCGATCACCGCCATGTCGTATGGGGTGGCAGCCATGTCTCCTCCGGCCCACACCGAAATGGGCGGCGCCGGCCCGCCCTCACTTCCTATACTCAGCCCGGGCCCGGCCCCGGTCAAACACCCGGCTGGAATCATTGACGGGCCGGGGGCGCTCCTCTACGATTCCCCCACTTTCGGGGAAGGAGCCTTCCATGGCGGAGCGCGTTCTCATCACCGGCATCACCGGCTTCGTGGGCAGCCACCTGGCGGAGCACCTGCTGGTGCTGCCGGGCCTGGAGGTCTTCGGCATGCGCCGCTGGCGCAGCCGCACCGAGCACATCGACCACCTGAGCGCCCGACTCGCCATCGTCGAGTGCGATCTGCGGGACCAGGTCTCGGTCACCCGGGCCATCCAGCAGGTCCGGCCGGACAAGATCTTCCACCTGGCGGCCCAGAGCTTCGTGCCCACCTCCTGGCACGCCCCGGAGGAGAGCCTCCACACCAACATCCTGGGCACCCTCCACCTCTTCGAGGCGGTGCGCCAGGCGGGGCTCGACCCCTGGATCCAGGTGGCCGGGAGCAGCGAGGAGTACGGCCTGGTGCGCCCGGAGGAGGTGCCCATCCGGGAGACGAACCCCCTGCGCCCCCTCTCCCCCTACGGGGTGAGCAAGGTGGGGGCCGACATGCTGGGCTACCAGTACCACCAGAGCTTCGGGATGAAGATCGTGCGCACCCGGGCCTTCAACCACACCGGCCCCCGGCGGGGGGACGTGTTCGTGGAGAGCAACTTCGCCAAGCAGATCGTGGACATCGAGAAGGGCAGGCGCGAGCCCGTCATCCGGGTGGGGAACCTCGAGGCCCGGCGCGACTACACCGACGTGCGCGACACCGTGCGCGCCTATTGGCTCTCCCTCCAGAAGTGCGAGTCGGGCGAGGTCTACAACATCTGCTCGGGGCGGAGCTGGGCCATCCGCGAGGTGCTGGACCTCCTCCTCGCGCGCTCCAAGGTGAAGGTGCGCGTGGAGACGGACCCCTCGCGCATGCGGCCCTCGGACGTGCAGATCCTGGAGGGAGACCCCACCAAGTTCCGCCAGGCCACCGGCTGGACCCCCGAGATTCCCTTCGAGAAGACCCTCGACGACATCCTGGCCTACTGGCGGGAGCGCCCTTGAAGGCCTTCATCACCGGCGTGGGAGGCTTCGCGGGGAGCCACCTGGCCGACCTCCTCCTCTCCCAGGGCCACCAGGTCGCGGGCCTCGTCCAGCCGGGCGCGGGCCGGAAGAACCTCGCCCACCTCGCGGGCCGGATCGGCCTCCACGAGGGCGACCTCCTCGACGCCCCGCGCCTCGCCGGGATCCTCGCCGCCGAGAGGCCCCAGCGGGTCTTCCACCTCGCCGCCCAGAGCCACGTGCCCTCCTCCTGGGAGGATCCCTCGGCCACCTTCGCGGTGAACGTGATGGGCGGCCTCCGGCTGCTCGAGGGCTGCCTCCCCCTGCGGGAGGAGCTCCGGGTGGTCGTGACGACCTCGGCCGAGATTTACGGCGGCGGGCCCGCCGGGGGGCTCCTGACCGAGGAGGCGCCCTGCGCTCCCCAGAATCCCTACGCCGTGAGCAAGCTCGCCCTCGATCTCCTCGCGGCCCAGTTCGGCCAGGCCAAGGGGCTCTCCGTCGTCCGCATGCGCCCATCCAACCACGCGGGCCCCCGGCAGGGGCCGAGCTTCGCCATCTCCCGCTTCGCCAAGGAGATCGCCGAGATGGAGGCGGGCCTCAGGGAGCCCCTCCTCGAGGTGGGCGATCTGGAAGCGGCCCGCGACTTCACCGACGTGCGCGACGTCGCGCGGGCCTACCTCCTCGCCGCCGAGCGAGGCAAGGCGGGCGAGGGCTATCTCCTCTGCTCGGGCGTCCCGCGCCGGGTGGGGGAGGCCCTCGACCTTCTCCTCGGGATGGTTCACCTGCGGGTGCGGGTGGAGCGCGACCCCGCCCTCAGCCGCCCTGCGAACCCCTCCCACGGGAAGTTCTCATTTGGCCGCCTCGAGGCCGACACGGGCTGGCGGCCCCTCATCCCCTTCGAGCGGACCGTGCGGGACACCCTCGACTACTGGCGGGAGCGGCTCCGCGCCGGGGGCTAGGTTCGCCCTCTCTCCGCCCCCACCGGAGACTTGGTTGCCCCCTATTCCCCGTTTTCAGGGGAAAACCACAATACTTGGGGACAATCTGTGAGTAACTTCACACATTTTGTGGATATTTCATTTTTCCCCCTTGACACCTGTTGTTCACCCACTCTAGATTTAGTGTTATGGTCCGCAGCATAGCCACTAGATGTGACCCACTGCCGAGGGGCTCTTCTGTGGCTGGGGTTTGGGGTGGGGAATCACATTGGCAGTAAAGTAAAAAGTAAGAGGCCGGAGAATCCCAAGCCTGCGGATGGGGCGAGCGAATTAAAACCAAAAATGGCTTGAACACGAGGACCAAAAACAAATAAAATACGAAATAACTTAAACCACCCATCGCCCACCCTGTAAGCAGGGGAACGGAGAGCAATCGGAAGATGAAGATCGAGCGGCGTTTTACCCGGGCCGGCGGCGAACTCTACGAGGGTATCCAGTTCGTCCCCCGCACTTCCCGCATCGTCAACCCCGACGGCTCCGTCGTCTTCGAGGCCAAGGACATCCTGGTGCCCGAGACATGGTCCCAGGTAGCGGTGGACATCCTCGCCCAGAAGTACTTCCGCAAGGCCGGCGTCCCCGCCCGCCTGCGGAAGGTGGCCGAGGAGGGGGTGCCCGAGTGGCTTCAGCGCTCCGTCCCCGGCGAGGCCGCCCTGGAGGGCCCGCCCGGGGAGCCGCCCTCCGGCGGCGAGACGGACGCCCGCCAGATCTTCCACCGCATGGCCGGCTGCTGGACCTACTGGGGCTGGAAGCACGGCTACTTCGGCGGCGAGGAGGACGCCCGCGCCTTCTACGCCGAGCTCGTCCACATGCTCGCCGCCCAGATGGGCGCCCCCAACTCACCCCAGTGGTTCAACGCCGGCCTCCACTGGGCCTACGGCATCGACGGCCCCCCCCAGGGCCACTACTACTGCGACCCGGCCACCGGCGAGGTCCGGCCCTCCCCGAACGCCTACGAGCGGCCCCAGCCCCACGCCTGCTTCATCCAGTCCGTGAAGGACGACCTCGTGAACGAAGGCGGCATCATGGACCTTTGGACCCGCGAGGCGCGCATCTTCAAGTACGGTTCCGGCACGGGCACCAACTTCGGCACCCTGCGGGCCGAGGGCGAGAACCTCTCGGGCGGCGGCCGCAGCTCGGGCCTCATGAGCTTCCTCAAGATCGGCGATCGCGCCGCGGGCGCCATCAAGTCCGGCGGCACCACCCGCCGGGCGGCCAAGATGGTCACCCTCGACGTGGACCACCCCGACATCGAGGAGTTCGTCAACTGGAAGGTCCGCGAGGAGCAGAAGGTGGCCGCCCTCGTCTCGGGCAGCCGGATGTGCCGCCGCCACATGCGCGCCATCCTGGCGGCCTGCCGGCCCGAGGGGAAGGCCAGCCTCAACGGCGCCCTCCTGCGGCCCGACAAGAACCCCGAGCTCCGCAAGGCCATCCTCGACGCCCGCCGGGCGGGCGTGCTGGACAGCTACATCTGCCGCGCCATCCAGCTGGCCCAGCAGGGCAAGACCGAAGACGACCTCGACATCGAGGAGTTCGACACCAACTGGGAAGGCGAGGCCTACGCCACCGTCTCCGGCCAGAACTCCAACAACTCCATCCGCATCCCCGACGCCTTCATAAAGGCCGCCGGGAAGGACGAGCCCTGGAAGCTCATCCGCCGCACGGACGGCAAGGTGGCCCAGGAGATCGGCGCCAAGGACCTCTGGGACCAGATCGGCTACGCCGCCTGGTGCTCGGCCGATCCCGGCCTCCAGTTCGACACCACCATCAACGACTGGCACACCTGCGTCTCCGACGGCCGCATCAACGCCTCGAACCCATGCTCGGAGTACATGTTCCTGGACGACACGGCCTGCAACCTGGCCTCGCTCAACCTCGTCCGGTTCCTGGACCTCGAGAGCGGCCGCTTCCGGGTGGACGACTTCCGCCACGCCGTCCGCGTGTGGACGGTGGCGCTCGAGATCTCGGTCCTCATGGCCCAGTTCCCCAGCGTGGCCATCGCCCGCCGCTCCTACGACTACCGCACCCTGGGCCTGGGCTACGCCAACCTGGGCACCTTGCTCATGCTCCTCGGCATCCCCTACGACTCCCCCGATGGCGAGGCATGGTGCGGCGGCATCACCGCGGTCATGACCGGCTGCGCCTACGCGGCGAGCGCCGAGATGGCGGGCGAGCTCGGGCCCTTCCCGCGCTACCACGCCAACCGCGAGCACATGCTCCGGGTGCTGCGCAACCACCGCCGGGCGGCCTACAACGCCCCGGCCCACGAGTACGAGCTCTTGTCCAAGCCGCCGGTGGGGGTCGACCCCGCCCGCTGCCCGGCCCACCTCCTCGCCGCCGCGCGCGAGGCCTGGGACGACGCCCTGGCCCTCGGCTACCGCCACGGCTTCCGCAACGCCCAGACCACCGTCATCGCCCCCACGGGCACCATCGGGCTGGTGATGGACTGCGACACCACGGGCATCGAGCCCGACTTCGCCCTGGTGAAGTTCAAGAAGCTGGCGGGCGGCGGCTACTTCAAGATCATCAACCAGTCGGTGCCCGCGGCGCTCCGGCGCCTGGGCTACGGCGAGGACCACATCCGCGACATCGTGGCCTACTGCCGGGGCCGGGGCACCCTCACCAGCGCCCCCCACATCAACCCCGAGTCCCTCAAGGCCAAGGGTTTCACCGACAAGGCCATCGAGCGGGTGGAGGCCGCGCTGGAGGGCGCCTTCGAGCTGCCCTTCGCCTTCAACAAGCACATCCTGGGCGAGGAGTTCTGCCGCGAGCGGCTGGGCCTCACCGCGGAGCAGCTGGGCGGCTGGAACCTCAACCTCCTCGAGGCCATCGGCTTCGCCCCGGCCCAGATCCGGGAGGCGAACGACTACGTCTGCGGCAAGATGACCATCGAGAGCGCCCCCCACCTCAAGGAGGAGCACCTCGCCGTCTTCGACTGCGCCAACAAGTGCGGCCGCGACGGCAAGCGCTTCATCAGCCCCATGGCCCACGTGCGCATGATGGCGGCGGCCCAGCCCTTCATCTCGGGGGCGATCAGCAAGACCATCAACGTGCCCGCCGAGGCCACCATCGCCGACATCCAGGCGCTCTACCAAGAGTCCTGGCGGCTCATGGCCAAGGCCATCGCCATCTACCGCGACGGCTCCAAGCTCAGCCAGCCGCTCTCGGCCCAGCACGAGGCGGACCTCTTCGAGGGCATCGAGGAGGATGCCCCCGAGGCCGAGAGCATGCCCGTCCGCGTGGCCCAGCAGATCGTGCGCCGCTACGTCATCCACAAGACCGGCCGGCGCAAGCTCCCCACCCGGCGCGCGGGCTACACCCAGAAGGCCGTCGTGGGCGGCCACAAGGTGTACCTCCGCACGGGCGAGTACGAGGACGGGGCCCTGGGCGAGATCTTCATCGACATGCACAAGGAAGGCGCCGCCTTCCGCAGCCTGATGAACTGCTTCGCCATCGCCATCTCGCTCGGCCTCCAGCACGGGGTGCCGCTGGATGAGTTCGTGGACGCCTTCGTCTTCACCCGCTTCGAGCCGAGCGGCGTCGTGGACGGCAACCGCGCCATCAAGATGAGCACCTCGATCATCGACTACATCTTCCGCGAGCTGGCCATCTCCTACCTCGGCCGCCACGAGCTGGCCCAGGTGACGCCGGAGGACCTGCGGAGCGACACCCTCGGCCGGCCCAAGGACGAGGTCCCCGAGTTCGATGCCGAGGAGTCGGAGGAGGAGGAGGTGCAGGCCCTCCTCCCCTTCTCGAAGACCGACACCCCGAAGAGCGCGCACCTGCACTACCGCAAGGCCGATGGGGCCGGGGAGCCCGCCCCGCGCCGCGGCGGGGTGGCCGAGGAGGCGAAGTTCAAGGGCTACGTCGGCGAGGCCTGCGGGGACTGCGGCTCCTTCGCCGTGGTGCGGAACGGCACCTGCCTCAAGTGCCTCGACTGCGGCGCGACGAGCGGGTGCTCGTAAATGGAGGCAAGGAGAGTTTCGCTCAGCGCTCGAGCCAATGACCGAGAGAGACCCATGAGCACCGCGAGCGGATGTTGAGCGGGACCCCATAAAGAATTCCTGTCGCGGGGGACACGGGCGGACTCTGCGACGGGACGAGGGCCGGGGGAAGGCCTTGGGGGCTGACCCCCGGCCCTCACCTAAAACATCCGCTGGAGCTTAAGCGAAAAATAACCTGTCGTGGGGGACACGGGCGGACTCTGCGGCAGGTCCGAGGGCCGGGGGAAGGCCTTGGGGGCTGACCCCCGGCCCTCACCTAAAACATCC
>JBBTDR010000124.1:0-3326 GCA_038042665.1 Nitrospinota bacterium | reverse complement strand
AACCTGTCGTGGGGGACACGGGCGGACTCTGCGGCAGGTCCGAGGGCCGGGGGAAAGCCTTGGGGGCCGACCCCCGGCCCTCACTGCCTTCCCCCACCCCGCCCGGCGGCGGCCCCCGCCATGCCCCAGAAGACGTGGCTCACCCCGGAGATCTCCATCGAGGCCCTCGCCTACCCGCTGGGCACCGGGGGCTGGGCGGCCGAGGCCCGGGTGGGCTGGACCCTCGAGGGCGTCCCGCACGAGCAGAAACTCTTCGGCGCGAACGACAAGGTCTTCCCCTCCCGCGAGGAGGCCGACCGCTACGCCATCGGGCTGGGGGTCCAGTGGATCTCCTCCAAAAACCTCCGGAACCTCACCGCCAAGCGCGCTTCTTGACACGCAGCGTCCCTTGCCCTACCTTCTCCAGGCTTTTGTGGGGGCGTAGCTCAGCTGGGAGAGCGCGTGGATCGCACCCACGAGGTCAGGGGTTCGAGCCCCCTCGCCTCCACCACGGAAAAACGAAGGGCCCCGGCCAAGGCCGGGGCCCTTTTTGCCGGGCGGCGCCGGATGGCGATGGCTGCGGGGCTACTTCCCCGGCGGCTGCAAGAACTCGAAGACCACCCCCTCGGGGCCCCGCACGAAGGCGACGAGGTTGCCCGTCATCCCGATGGCGACCGGGTCGAGGAGCTCCCCGCCGGCCGCGGTGAACTGCCGGATGGTGGCCTCGATGTCGTCCACCCACACCCCCAGGTGATGCACCCCGAAGGCCGCCCGCCCGCTCGGCGGCTCGGCGCTCTCGCCGGGCCGCAGCCCCCGGATGAAGAAGTTCGACTCCCCCAGCTTCACCTGGACGTTTATGCCTCCCTTGTGCTCGGTCCGCTTCCCGACCTCCCCGCCCAGGGCCCGGGCGTACCAGGCGGCCGCGGCGTCGGGGTCGCGGCTGAGGATGTGGACGTGATGGTAGGATCCCCGCACCGTCATTCGATCTCTCCTTGATGGATTCCGGTTGTCCGCTCAGCTCCGCCCGTGCCCGTCCCCCGCCCCGCGGATGGCCCGGAAGACGGCCTCGGGCGTGGCGGGGAGGTCGTTGATCTCCACCCCGATGGCGTCGCAGATGGCGTTCACGACGGCGGGCGCCGTGGGGTTCACCGAGGGCTCCGCCACCCCCTTCACCCCGAAGGGCCCCCGCGGCTCCAGGGTCTCGACGATGAGGGAGGTGAAGCCGCCTGGCATGTCCACCGAGGTCGGGATCAGATAGTCGCGGAAGTCCGGGTTCAGCACCCGTCCGCCCGCCATCTGGATGACCTCCGTGGTCCCCAGGCCGAAGCCCATGCTCGCCCCTCCCTCGATCTGCCCCTCCACGTTCATGGGGTTGATGGCCCGGCCCACGTCGTGGGCCGCCACGAGCCTGAGGACGCGGTACTCGCCCGTCTCCGTGTCCACCTCCACCTCGGCGCACTGGGTGGCGAAGACGTAGCACTCGAAGGCCTTGCCCTGGTGGTTCGCCTTGTTCACCCCGATGTCCCCGGAGCGGTGGGTGGCCTCGCCCAGGATGAGGTCCCCGGATTTATAGGCGGCCTGGGCGATCTCGGCGAGGCGCTTCTTTCGCTCGGGGGCCGAGGCGACGAAGACCTCCCCGTCCGCGATCTCGAGGTCCTCCGGGGCCGCCTCGAGCGCCGCCGCGGCCCTGGCGAGGAGCTTCGCCTTCACCTGGGCCACCGCCTTCTTCACCCCGAGCCCGCCCACGTGGGCCACCCGGCTCCCGGTCGAGCCCGGGTCGAAGGGGGAGATCGCGGTGTCGCCGTTGATGAGGTGGACGTGCTCGAGGGGGATGCCCAGCTCCTCGGCCGCGAGCTGGCGGAGGATGACGTTCGCGCCCTGGCCCACGTCCACGATGCCCGTGATGACGGTGAGGGTGGCGTCCGCGTTCACCCGGGCGAAGGCCGCGGCGGGGGTGGCCTGGCCGAAGCCCGCGACGGGGTAGATCATGGCCGCCATCCCCCGGCCCCGCCGGTAGCGGCCCGAGCGCCGCCCCCGGCCGATCCCGCTCCAGCGGATGGCGTCGGCGGCCCGGTCCATCGTCTCGCCGAGGCCGCAGCTGGTGATGGGGTCCCCGCTGTGGGCCGCGTCCCCCGTCTTCATGGCGTTGCGGCGGCGCAGCTCCATGGGCTCGATGCCCAGCCGGCGGGCGATGTGGTCCATGTGCCGCTCGCAGGCGAAGGTGGTCTGGGTGGCCCCGAAGCCCCGCACCGCCCCGGCGAAGCCGTTGTTGGTGTAGGTGAGCTTGAAGTCCGACCGGACGTTCGGGATGACGTAGGGGCCGGGCGCCATGAGCGCTCCCTTGGCCCCCACCCCGTTGCCCGCGGCGCAGTAGGCCCCGCCGTCCAGCAGGCAGACGACCTGGGCCGCGGTGATCTTGCCCTCCCGCGTGAGGCCGGTTTTGTAGTCCATGGTGAAGGAGTGCCGGATGGCGGAGACGGTGAACTCCTCCTCCCGGCTCATCCGGAAGGTGACGGGCCGGCGCGTCTTGATGGCGCAGAGGGAGGCGAGCGATTCGAGCATGATCTCGTGCTTGCCCCCGAAGGCACCGCCCGAGACGCAGCTGATGACGCGCACCCGCGAGAGGGGGAGCTTGAGCACCCGGGCGAGGTCGGCCTGGATGCGGAAGGGGGTCTGGGAGGAGACGTGGACGTTGAGCCGCCCCGCCGGGTCCACCTCGGCCAGGGTCAGGTGGGGCTCGATGGCGGCGTGCTCCTGGGGGCCGGTGCGGTAGCGCGCCTCGACGATGACCTCCGCCTCGGCGAAGCCCTTCGCGATGTCCCCCCGGATGACGGAGCCCTCGAAGACGAGGTTCCCCGTGGGATGGGACTCGTGCACCAGGGGGCTCCCCGGGCGGAGGGCCTCCACCGGGTCGGTGACGGCGGGCAGGTCCTCGTACCGGACCCGGACGAGGCGGGCCGCCTCCCCGGCGGCCTCCCAGCTCGTGGCGCACAGGGCCACGACCGGGTCGCCCTCGTAGCGCACCTTGTCCCCGCAGAGGACGGGCTGGTCGGTCAGCACCATGCCGTAGGAGTTGACGGGAACGTCCGCCGCCGTGAGGACGCAGGCCACGCCGGGGGCCTTGGCGGCCCGGCCCGCGTCCACCCCGAGGATGCGGGCGTGGGGCCTCCCCGCCCGGACCACCGCCCCGTAGAGCATCCCGGGGCGCCGGAGGTCTTCGACGAACTGGCTGAGGCCGGCCACCATCTCGGGGCCGTCCTCGCGGGGGTAGCTCTTGCCGAGGGTCCGGAGGGGGCGCTCGCCCATCGCTGCAGGTCCTCCCCTGGGAGTGAACCACGTGTTTGGAT
>JBBTDR010000123.1:0-6128 GCA_038042665.1 Nitrospinota bacterium | reverse complement strand
CCTCTTCGGCACCGACGAGCTGGGGCGGGACGTCTTCGCCCGGATGCTGGAGGGAGCGAGGGTCTCCCTCTCGGTGGGCTTCGTGGCGGTGGGGATCGCGGTGCTCCTCGGGGTGGTGATGGGGGGCGCCGCGGGCTTCTACGGCGAGCGCGTGCCGGGCGGGGCTCCCCTCCTCGGGGCGCTGGCCGCCCCGCTCGTGGGATTCGCCCTCTGGCGGGACTTCGGCGCCTTCGCCCTCATCGGGGCCGCCCTCGGAGGGCTGTGGGACGCCTGGCGGAGAAGGCCGGGCGGCATCCACCTCTACGGGGCGCCGGGGGGCTTCCTCCTCGGCCTCGCCCTCTCCCCCCTGGGCCCGCTCCTCGCCGCGTGGGCCGGCGGGATCGCCTTCGTCCGGAGCGGCTGGGCGGAGAGCTGCCTGGGGGCCGTCTTCCTGGCCGGGATGGCGCTCTTTGGCGGGAAGCTGGGGAGCCGCGCCCAGGACGAGCCTCCTGCGGCTTCCCTCCTGGGCGGGGGATTGGGGCTCGCCGCCGCCTACTGGGGCGCCTTCGCGATCGGAGCCTCCCAGCCGTGGCTCACCGCCCTGGCCGGGGCGGCCCTGGCCGCCTGGGGGGCGGCGCGGTTCCGCCTCGACCGCCTCATCCGGCGCTGGCGGCTGCCCCGGGTGGATGTGATATTCATCATGCTGGTGGACGTGCAGCTCTCCTTCCCGGTCTTCTTCCTCATCCTCACCGTCATCGCCCTGCTCCCGCCCAGCATCTGGAACATCATGGTGGTCATCGGCGTCACCGGCTGGGTGGGCCCCGCGCGCTTCGTGCGGGCGGAGATCCTTTCTCTCCGCGAGCGGCCCTTCGTCGAGGCGGCGGTCGCCCTGGGGGGGACCGACGCGCGGCTCATCTTCCTCCACCTGGTGCCGAACTCCCTCGCCCCGGTGCTGGTCTCGGCCACCATCGGGATCGCGGGCGCCATCCTCACCGAGGCGGCGCTGAGCTTCCTGGGCTTCGGGGTCCCGCCCCCCGACGCCACCTGGGGGAACATCCTCTCGGACGGGAAGAAGTATCTCTTCGACGCCCCCTGGCTGACCTACATCCCGGGGACAGCCATCCTCGTCGTGGTGCTCGCCTTCAACCTCTTCGGCGAGGGCCTGCGGGACGCCCTGAACCCCCAGGCCAAGCCCTCCTAGGGTCCTGTCCCGGAAGCAGATTTCAAAACAAAGCCTCGCGGGTGAGGGTTGTCATTCCGAGCCTGAGCCCTTCACTTCGCTCAGGACAGGCTCCGCGGCTGAGGAATCTGCTTTTCTAGGGGCGAGGCATGCCTCACTCCTGCTCAGGACAGGCGCCGCGAGGGGCTCAGGGCGACAACCGGGAGATGCTCGTTTGGGTAGGCCTGTAGGGGCGGGTTTGAAACCCGCCCCTACTTGTTCAATGAAGCTGGGGGGCGCAATCCTAGGGGGCGGGCGAAGTTGACAGAGGAGCCCGGGCGTCGCAATATTGCCGCCCGGCCTTCCCAGGCCTAGCACGGCCCATGCCCAAGTGGTGGAATTGGTAGACACGCTAGCTTGAGGGGCTAGTGGGGGCAACCCCGTGGGAGTTCGAGTCTCCCCTTGGGCACCATTCGATGGCCTGACGAGCCGCCCGGCCCCTGCCGGGCGTCCGTTTTCGCAGGGCGCGCCCCGCCGCAGGCCGCGCCTTTCATCAGCCTCCGCCGCGCCGGCCGCATTTCGGACGGCTCCAGGCCGGCGGCGGAAGGCCCGCCGGGCGCCGTCTTCAATCCATTGTTTTTTCTCCGGCTGGCGAAATCCGTACATTCCCGCTGGCGGGGAGCGCGCGGCAGGCCCTATATTGGCTGATGACCATAGTTGATGAGCCGCACACCAAAATGCTTGGCGCAGGAGGGGGGCGCATGAACGAGAACGTCGCGGTGTGGGAATGCCCCAACTGCCACCGGACCTTCCGTGGGCACGTGTTCGGCGAAGCCACTTCGATGAGCGGGCCGATATGCAACAACTGCTGCGTGCCCCTCATCCCCCCGGCGCGGGTTGTTGAGGAATCCCTCGTGGGCGGGCCAGAAGAGGGCGAGATCCGCACGGCCTCCCGGTGGGATTGAACGCCGTTCTTCCTCAGGGGCCCTTGCCTTCCGGCTCGGGCAGGCTCCAGTAGCGCCGGTACTCCTCGCCGAAGGTCAGCGTCGAGAGGTCCCGCATCCGGTCCAGGAAGATCACCCCGTCCAGATGGTCGAACTCGTGCTGGCACACCCGGGCGGGAAAGCCCTCGAGCTCCTCCTCGAAGCGTTCACCCCCCGCGTCCAGCGCCTCGAGGCGCAGCCGGCGGCGGCGCGGCACCCGGCCGTGCATGTCCGGGACGCTCAGGCAGCCCTCCCAGTCCTCATCCATCTCCTCGCCGAGGAAGGTGAGCCTGGGGTTGACCACCACCCGGAGGGTGGCGCCGTCCTCGGGGTTGGGGCGCATCACGAACAGACGCAGCGAGAAGTGCACCTGGGGAGCGGCGAGGCCCACCCCGCCGTACTCCTCCATGGTCTCGAGCATGTCCTCGACCAGGCGGGGCACCTCGGCCCCCTTGAGCTCCGCCGGGGTCAGCGCCCGGGCCGCCTGGCGCAGCACCGGATGCCCCAGCCGCGACACCTTGAGAATGGCCATCCGCACTCTCCCGCTACGCCCTCGGGGACAGCGAGGCGAACCAAGCGGCCAGGGCCTCCGGGTCCGCCGCCGCCTCCAGGGAATCCACCACCCGGTCCGCCTCCCCGAGCTGGGCGCGCCCGAAGCTCGTCGTCACCGCGAGGACGCGCATCCCCGCCGAGCGCGCGGCGGCGACCCCGGCCAGCGAGTCCTCCGCCACCAGGCAGGAAGAGGGAGGAATCCCCCCTCCCCGGGATTTCTCATTGAGCCGGCCCAGCGCCGCCGTGAAGCTCTCCGGGTCGGGCTTCCCGCGGGAGACCATCTCGGCCGTCACGATGGCCGAAAAACACCCCAGCAGCCCCGCCCGCTCCAGCACCGGGCGGACCTCGCGCCCCAGCGCCCCGCTGGCGATGGCGAGGGGCCACCGCGCCGAGGCCCGCCGGATCATCTCCGCCGCCCCGGGCAGCAGGGGCGGGTTCTCCGCCAGCCGCTGGTAATGCCCCGCCTTCACCTCCAGCAG
Source organism: Nitrospinota bacterium (assembly GCA_038042665.1). Lineage (GTDB taxonomy): Bacteria > UBA8248 > UBA8248 > UBA8248 > UBA8248 > 2-12-FULL-69-37. The sequence continues at coordinate 2,976 of JBBTDR010000123.1, read as the reverse complement.
GCGCGCGAACTGCCCGGGAGGGACCGTCCTCCCCCGGTCGCGCAGCAAGACCTCGAACAGCTGCCGGTCGTCGAAGGCGAGGTAGCGCTCGGTATACTGCTTCCCGGTCAGCTCGAGCCCCAGCTCCTCCTCCAGGGTGCGCTGGAAGGCCGCCAGGTGGAGCGGCTCGCTGTCGGCGATGGTGCCGTCGAAGTCGAAGATGATGGCGGCCAGCTCGGCCATGCTCCCCGCTCCCCGGCCGGCCCCTAGACCCAGCCACCGCCGTCCTCGTAGATGTTCACGCCCGTGATGTAGGACGAGGCGTCCGAGGCCAGGAAGACGCACAGCCCCGTGATGTCCTCCGGCTCCCCCACCCGGCCCAGGACGGTCTTGCCCTTGAGCCACTTCTCCGCCTCGGGGTTGGAGAGGGCGGGCGCGGTCATCGGGGTGCGGTGGGCGCCGGGCGAGATGCAGTTCACCCGCACCCCGTGCTGGCCCCACTCCACCGACAGCGCCCGGCTGAAGGCCACCACCCCCGCCTTGCTCGCGTTGTAGGCCGCCCGGGCGGCGCGCTGGGCGCGGTCCCCGAGGAAGGTGCCGACGTTGATGATGCTCCCCTCCTCCCGGGCGACCATCCCCGCCCCCACGATCTTGGAGGCGATGAAGGTGCCGGTCAGGTTCACGTCGATCAGCAGCCGCCAGGCCTCCTCCGAGAGGCCGAGGGTGGGGTCGGCGTTGAAGGTGCCGGCGGCGTTCACCAGGACGCCGATCGGCCCGAGGGCCTCCTCCGCTTTCTCCACGGCCGACTTCACCTCGGCCGACTTGCTCACGTCGGCCCCGGCGGCGAAGGCCTTGCGGCCCCGCTTCGCGATCTCCCGGGCGGTCTCCTCCACGAGGGCCTTCCGGCGGCCGACGACGGCCACCCCGGCCCCCGCCTCGGCCAGGGCCAGCGCCATGGCCCGGCCCAGCCCGCTGCCCGCCCCCGTCACCAGGGCCACCTTCCCGTCCAAACGGAACTGGTCCAGGATCATCGGAAAATCTCCAACGCAAGCGCCACGGTTGTCGGCAAGAGGTCCGGACCCAACGGAGCCTCAAGCTAGGGGATGGGCCGGGGGGTGTCAACCGCGGAGGCCCCCGCTTGTCCCCCTTCCCCGGCGTGTGGCATCCTGCCCCGCCAAACCGGAAATCCAAGACGCGCGCGCGAGGGGGGAGACCGTGGCCAAGGGGATCGTCTGGATCACGACGACGTGGATGCAGGGATTCAAGGACCCCATGCGCTATCTCAAGCCCCTGGAGGACATGGGGCTGGAGATCCTCATCGACTCGAACGGCAAGGACGCCACCGAGGAGGAGATGCTCCAAAAGCTCCGCGGCGTGGTGGTCGCCATGCCGAGCAACGACCCCTACAACGAGCGCACCCTCGCGGCGGCGGGCAGCCTGCGGCTCATCGCCCGCACGGGGGTGGGCGTGAACAGCATCGACCTCGAGGCCTGCACCCGGCGCGGGGTGGTGGTCACCTACGCCCCGGGCCAGAACGCCGTCTCGGTCGCCGAGCACACCATCGGCCTCATCCTCGCCACCGCCCGGCGCATCGGCCTCCACGACCAGAAGGTGCGCCAGGGCGAGTGGGGGAGCCTCCGGAACCCCCTCCCGCCCCTCACGGGCAAGACGCTCGGCATCATCGGCCTGGGGAACGTGGGCAAGAACGTCGCCCGGCGCGCCGCCGCCTTCGGGATGGAGATCATCGCCCACGACATCGTCCGCGACGAGCGCTTCGCCGCCGAGGTGGGGGTCTTCTACAAGCCCTTCGAGGAGGTGGTCCAGCGCGCGGACTACCTGAGCTGCCACGTGCCCCTCACCGGCCTCACCCGGGGCATGATCAGCCGCGAGGTGATCCGCCGCATGAAGCCCACCGCCTTCCTCATCAACACCGCGCGCGGGCCCGTGGTGGACCTCGACGCCCTGGCCGGGGAGCTCCAGCGGGGCACCATCCGGGGCGCCGCCCTCGACGTCCTCCCCCAGGAGCCGATGAAGCTCCCCCACCCCATCTTCGGGCTCGGCAACGTCGTCCTCACCCCCCACACCGCGGGGCTGGGCGAGGACGCCTGCGAGAACTCGCTCCGCCACGCGGTGCACTGCGCCGTCGAGTTCCTCTCGGGCCGCCGCCCGCCCGACGTGGTGAACCCCGAGGCCCTCGACCAGCCGGGGAGAGGGCGCTGAGCCCCCGCCGGGAGGCCGCCGCCGGCCAATCGATCACGCCTGCTCGCCGCGCAAAAGGCGCGTCCCGGCGGGGAGCGCGCATCCACTCCATCACCACGGTCTCCAAGGCGCGCCGCGGCCGCCAGACGGCCCCGAGAGGGGACAGAGAGCTTTCCCGTTCCACCCAAGGCCCTCTTCCACGCAAATTGGCCCATGCGCGGGGCTATCCGCCGAATGCCAAGCGCAATGCAAATTGTGAAGCGAAACCTTTTTTAGTACTCCGGGGTCTGATATTGCTCTTGGGGGAAAGTGTGATTTGGGTCACAGATTGGCCATCTTTCCCTGAAAAAAACACTGGCGGGATGCTGTCTTGATTCGAGACGAGTGTATACTTGATCTCAAGAAGCTACCTTTTCACACTTCAAAGGAGGGAAGGATATGCGCCGCCTCATCGTTGCTCTACTGGTTGCGGGCACCTGTTGGTTCATCGCGATGGGACCCGCCTCGGCCGCGACCCCAGCGCCCCCAGGACCCCCGCCGGTGCCGCAGCCGGCTGCCACGTGCGCCTTGCTGCCCGCGCCGGAACGGGCCGGCTGCGTTGCGCGGGTGAACGCCTGGCTCAACTCGTGCACCCAGATGGGGCAGTTCGCCGGCCAGTGCCGGAGCATGCTGCTCCAATGGGTCACCACGAACGTGTATAACCGCTGCCGGCCGATGCCCGACGCCCAGCAGGATGCATGCGTCCGCACCTCTTTGGGTCTGCCGGCGACCATCAGCCCCGAGGAGCGCGCTCGGCTG
>JBBTDR010000122.1:0-5157 GCA_038042665.1 Nitrospinota bacterium | reverse complement strand
CCGGGCGCGTGAACTTTTCTCCTTGCGGCGGGTTTCCGGGGAAAAGAGGCCTGTCCTGGGTTCAGGGTGGGGCCAGACCCCTCCGGAGGGTAATTTTGGGCCCGCCGGCGGGCCCAAAATCGGGTTGTTGACAGAAAGACCAATCGGCGCTAGGGTTTTTTTAATATCTCAATTTTTGCGCCGTTGCAGACAAGCCGCCTAACTCACTGATTTTCAGTGGGATACTCTGCCCGCCGACAATGGAGCGCCTTGATGGCCCGGCTTCTCCAAATTGATGACCTTCATACCTACTTTTTCACCTCGGCCGGGGTGGTGAGGGCGGTCAACGGCATCTCCTATGACGTGGAGGAAGGGGAGACCGTCGCCATCGTCGGCGAGTCGGGCTGCGGCAAGACGGTGAGCGCGCTGTCCATCCTCCGCCTCATCGCGACCCCTCCGGGACGGATCGTCCAGGGCTCCATCCGGTTCAAGGGCCAGGATCTCCTCGCCCTGTCCGACGCGGACATCCGCCGGGTGCGCGGCCACCAGATCGGCATGATCTTCCAGGAGCCGATGACTTCCCTGAATCCCGTCCTCACCATCGGGCTGCAGCTGACCGAGACGATGGAGCATCACCTGGGCCTCGCCCGGGGGGAGGCGACGCAGCGCGCGGTCGAGTACCTGCGCATGGTGGGCATCGCCGAGCCCGAGCGGCGCATCCGCCAGTACCCCCACCACCTGAGCGGGGGCATGCGCCAGAGGGTGATGATCGCGATGGCCCTCTGCTGCGAGCCCAAGCTGATCATCGCCGACGAGCCCACCACCGCCCTGGACGTGACGATCCAGGCGCAGATCCTCGAGTTGATGAAGGACCTCTCCAAGCGGATGGGCGTCGCCCTGATCATCATCACCCACAACCTGGGGGTGGTGGCGCGCTACGCCGACCGGGTGAACGTCATGTACGCGGGCCGGATCATCGAGCAGGGGCCCGCGCGCGATATCTACTCCCGCCCCACCCACCCCTACACGTTGGGGCTGCTGCGCTCGGTGCCCCGCCTGGACCGCCCCCGCCGGGAGCGCCTGGACCCCATCGACGGCCAGCCGCCCGATCTCTCGCGTCCCGAGGCGGGCTGCGCCTTCATCCCGAGGTGCCGCTTCGCCTTCGAGCGGTGCGCCGCCGAGCGCCCGCGGCTCGAGCCGGCCGGGGAAGGTCACTTCTCCGCCTGCTGGAAGAGGGACGAGCTCCTTCGTCTCTCCGCGAGGGCTTCCTGATGGCCACCGACTTTTCCGTCCGCGCGGAGCCGGCGGCTTCCCGGTCCGGGGGCCGGGACGGCGTCCTGCTCGAGGTGAGAGACCTCAAGAAGTATTTCCCCATCGCCGAGGGGATGATGGTCCAGAGGGTCACCGCGACCGTGAAGGCGGTGGACGGGGTGAGCTTCAGCATCCGGCGGGGGGAGACCCTGGGCCTCGTCGGGGAGTCCGGCTGCGGGAAGACCACCACCGGCAGGTGCATCCTCCAGCTCGACCGCCCCACGGAAGGCGAGGTGATCTTCGACGGGGTGAACCTCCCCTCCCTGGGCTATAAGGAGCTGCGGCCCTGGCGCCGGCGGATGCAGGTGATCTTCCAGGACCCCTACAGCTCCCTGAACCCGCGCATGAAGGTGGGCGACATCATCGAGGAGCCTCTGTACGTGCACGGCGTCGTCCGCGACGGCCGGCAGCGGCGGGAGAAGGTGCGGGAGCTGCTCTCCGTATGCGGCCTCAGCGCCCGCATGGCCGACCGCTTCCCGCACGAGATGAGCGGGGGGCAGCGCCAGCGGGTGGGCATCGCCCGGGCCCTGGCGCTGAGGCCGGATTTCATCGTCTGCGACGAGCCGGTCTCGGCCCTCGACGTCTCCATCCAGGCCCAGATCATCAACCTGCTCGAGGACCTCCGGCAGGAGTTCGGGCTGACCTACCTGTTCATCGCGCACGACCTCAGCGTGGTGCGGCACCTGTGCCACCGGGTGGCGGTGATGTACCTGGGCCGGATCGTGGAGATGGCGGACTGCGACGCCCTCTACGAAAACCCCCGGCACCCCTACACCCGGGCCCTGCTGTCGGCGGTGCCGGTGCCCGACCCCGAGGTGGAGCGTCACCGGAAGCTGGAAGTGGTGGCGGGAGAGGTGCCGAGCCCCGTCAACCCGCCGAGCGGATGCGTCTTCCACCCCCGCTGCCCGCTGGCGGTGGAGAGTTGCAAGCGCGATTCGCCCCTCCTGCGGGAGATTGTACCGGGCCATTGGGTGGCCTGCACGGAGGTCTAGGTTATCCGGCCGGCGGTGAGGCGCCGGCGATGACGGTGGCGGGAGGACCGCCGCTTGAGAGGGGAGGTTTCAACATGAAAACGCTTTCGGTAAGGGCTGTTCTGGCGTTGGGCTTGGCGGCGTCGCTGGCGCTGGCGGGTTTCGCCGCCACGGCCGATGCCGCGCCCAAGCGGGGAGGGATCTTGAAGTTCGTGGTCCCGGACGAGCCCCCCAGCTTCGACGGGCACAAGGAGACGACGTTCGCGCTCATTCACCCGCTCGCGCCGTTCTACAGCGTGCTGATCCGGGTGAACCCCGACAACCCCTCCTCCCCGACGGAGTTCAGGTGCGATCTGTGCCTGGAGATTCCCAAGGCCACCGACGGAGGGAAGAAGTACACCTTCAAGATCCGCCCGGGGGTCAAGTTCTGGGACGGCGAGCCGCTGACGGCCAAGGACGTGGAAGCCTCCTTCCAGAAGATCATCTTCCCCGAGAAGGGGGTGGAGAGCGCCCGCAAGGGTCAGTTCGGCATGGTGAAGAAGGTCCACGCGCCGGACGCGGGCACCGTCGTCTTCGAGCTCGAGTACCCCTCCGGCGCCTTCCTGCCGGCCCTGGCGAACCCCTACAATTTCATCTACAGCGCCAAGGCGCTCGCCAAGGACATGCGCTGGTACGAGAAGAACATCCTGGGCTCCGGGCCCTTCAAGTTCACGGAGCGCCAGCCCGGCTCCTCGCTCTCCGGGGTGCGGAACCCCGACTACCACCACAAGGGGCAGCCCTACCTGGACGGCTTCCACGCCATCTTCGCCCCCAAGCAGGATGTCCGGGTGAAGGCCATCCGCAGCGGGCAGGCCTCCATCGAGTTCCGCGGCCTTCCTCCCAAGACCCGCGACGAACTGAAGAATGCGCTGGGGGATAAGCTCGTGGTCCAGGAGAGCGACTGGAACTGCTCCCTCCTGTTCACTCCCAACCACAGGAAGAAGCCCTTCGACGACGTGCGCGTCCGCAAGGCCCTCACCCTCGCCGTGGACCGCTGGGGCGGCTCGAAGTACCTCTCCCAGATCGCCATCGTGAAGACGGTGGGCGGGGTGGCGTTCCCCGGCCACCCGCTGGCGGCGAAGAAGGAGGAGCTCGAGAAGCTCGCCGGCTACTGGCCGGACATCAACAAGTCCCGCGCCGAGGCGAAGAGGCTCCTGAAGGAGGCGGGCGTGCCGGAGGGCTTCGAGTTCACCTTGAGCAACCGCGACATAGATCAGCCCTACAAGACGGTGGGCACCTGGCTCATCGACCAGTGGCGCCAGGTGGGCCTCAAGGTGACCCAGAAGGTCTCGCCCACGGGGCCCTTCTACGCGGACCTCCGGGGGAGCCCCCCCAAGTTCGATGTGAGCGTCGACTTCAACTGCCAGGCGGTGGTGGACCCGCTCGCGGACGTGTTCAAGTTCGTCTCGCGGGACCGCTCGGGCAGCAATTACGCGGGCTACATCGACCGGAAGCTGGACGAGCTCTTCGACAAGATGAACCGCACGGACGATGTGGAGGAGCAGCGCACCCACATGCGCGCGTTCGAGAAGCGGGTGCTGGATGAGGAGGCCGCCTACTTCATCACCCTGTGGTGGTACCGCATCATCCCGCACCTGTCGCACGTGAAGGGGTGGAAGATCAGCCCGAGCCACTACCTGAACCAGGACCTCTCCGGCGTTTGGCTGGAAGACTAGAGGCGGCGCTCCCACGCCGGCCCGCCGGCCTCGCGCCGGCGGGCCGGCCCGGCGCGGCGGGGTGACATGTACAAATATATCCTCAAGCGGACGCTCTTGATGATCCCCACCCTGCTCGGGGCGGCGCTCCTCGTGTTCGTCCTGCTGCGGCTCATCCCGGGGGACATCTGCGAGCTGCGGGTGGTGTCATCCGGGACCGCGTTCGAGGAGAGCTCGATCCGCATCTGCCGCGAGCGCAACGGCTTGGATCAGCCCCTGGCCGTCCAGTTCGGGCGGTGGATCTGGGGGCTCGTCCGCTTCGACTTCGGCGACTCGATGTGGACGAACCGGCCCATCCTTCAAGAGATCGGCCTGCGCTTCGAGCTTTCGCTCCAGGTGGCCATCATGGCCACCGTCGCCGCCACGATCCTCTCCATCCCCCTGGGGGCCATCTCGGCGATCAAGCAGGATACCTGGATAGACTATCTGGTGCGCGGCTTCAGCATCGCGGGCCTGGCGATCCCCTCGTTCTGGCTGGGCATCCTCATCATCCTCGGCCTGCTCATCTCCACCCAGCGCTTCCTCGGCCAGCCCTGGATGCCGCCCATCGAGTACACCCCCCTGTGGGTCGATCCGTGGCGCAACCTGAGCCAGTTGATCTGGCCGGCCCTGGCGACGGGCTACCGCTACTCCGCCGTGGCCACCCGGATGACGCGCTCGGCCCTGCTCGAGGTCTTGCGGGAGGATTACGTGCGCACGGCGCGGGCGAAGGGTCTCATCGAGAAGCTGATCATGCGCCGCCACGCCCTCAAGAACGCTCTCCTGCCGGTGACGACGGTGATCGGGCTGGAGTTCGCCTTCCTGATCGGCGGGCTGGTGGTGACCGAGCAGGTGTTCAACCTGAACGGCCTGGGGAAGCTGCTCGTCCTCTCGGTGCGGTATCACGACTACACCATGACCCAGGCCCTCGTCATGCTCGTGGCGGCCGTCTTCATCCTGACGAACTTCGCGATTGATATCCTTTATGCCTGGATCGACCCCCGGATCCGCTACCGCTAGGAGCTTGCCCCGATGGTGGAATTGAGAAGCCAGGCGATCGGCGCGGCCGAGGAAGAGGAAATCGCCCACCGGCGGTTCTGGCGCGAGGCGATGTCGGATCTGTTGTTCCGCAAGCCTCTCGGCGCGGGGGGCGCGGCCATCAT
>JBBTDR010000121.1:1137-3971 GCA_038042665.1 Nitrospinota bacterium | reverse complement strand
CTGAGCCTCCCCCCGGCGTCGCGCGCGGCGCTGACCGACACCCCGTGGAGGGAGAGGTGGAGCAGGCTCACCCTCTTATAGAGGAGGGCCGCCGGGTTGAGGAAGACCTGTATCTCCGCCGCCTGGAGGAGCGGGGCCTCGCCCGGGGAGGCCCCCGCGACGGCGAGCCCCCCGGCCTCGACGCCGAAGAGGCCGATCGAGAGCCGCTCGAGCGTCACCTTGCGGCCCAGGAGCGCTTGCCCCTGGACCTCGGCCAGCTGGCGCATCTGGTCCGAGGAGAGGAAGAGGCGGACGGCCAGCGCCCCGCCGGCGGCGAGGAGGAGGAGGACGGCCAGCGTCCAGGCCGTCCATTTCAGCCATCGGCGCATGAGGGGGATCCTTCCGATGAGCCCGCGCGCGGCCCGCGGGCTTCTTCCCGCTGCAAGAAAATCTTAACCGAGTTCTCCCCGGAGGCCAAACCCGCGTTCTCTCCCGAGCCTTTCCCCGCTAGAATGGCGGTTCACGCCCCCTTCCGCCCCGGCGCCGGACGCCATGCCCTCACCCATCTCCCACGCCGCGCCCGCGGCCGCTCCCCCCCCGGCCCCGGCCGGCCGGCGCGAGGTCCTGGCCTGGTGCCTGTACGACTTCGCCAACTCGGCCTTCCCCACCCTCATCACGACGGTGGCCTACAGCGTCTACTTCAAGCACGCCGTCGCCGGGGGCGGGGGGCGCGGGGACTTCCTCTGGGGGCTCTCCCTGTCGCTGGCCATGATCCTCGCCCTGCTCGTCACCCCGCCCCTGAGCGCCGTGGCCGACCGGCGGGGGGCCCGCAAGAGGATGCTCCTCGCCTACACGGGCGTCTGCATCGGGGCGACGGCCCTCCTCGCCGGGGTGGGGCCCGGGATGGTGGCGGCGGGGATGATCCTCTTCATCATCGCCACCATCGGCTTCGAGGGCGCGCAGGTCTTCTACAACGCCTTCCTGCCCGACATCTCCACCCCGGCGACCATCGGCCGGGTGAGCGGCTGGGGATGGGGGCTGGGCTACTTCGGGGGGCTCCTCTGCCTCTTCCTCGTCAGGCCCCTTTTGACCGGGGGCTTCGCGCCGGAGAACTTGCCCCTCTTCCGGGCGAGCTTCGCCGCCGTGGCGGCCTTCTACGCCCTCTTCACCCTTCCCCTCCTGTTCTGGCTGCGCGAGCGCCCCCCCTCGCCCCGGCGCCGGGACGCTGGGGGCCCCGAAAAGAAGGCGGGCGGCCCCTCCCCCCCGGCGGGCGACTCCCCCGCCGGGGCCTTCCGCGCGCTCTGGGCCACCCTCCTCGCCCTGCGGGGGCGCGCGGGGGCGCTGCGCTTCCTCCTCGCGTTCCTCCTCTACAACGACGGCATCGTGACGGTCATCTCCTTCAGCTCGATCTACGCCGTCACCACGCTGGGCTTCTCGATGGGGGAGGCGCTGACCCTCTTCATCGCCGTCCAGCTCTCGGCGGGGGCGGGGGCCCTCGCCCTGGGCTACCTGACCGACGCCTGGGGGGCGCGGCGGACCATCCTCCTCACCCTCGTCAACTGGTGCCTGGTGGTGGTGCTGGCCTACTTCACCGCCTCGAAGACGGCCTTCTTCCTGATCTCCCTCCTCGCCGGGGCCTCCCTGGGCTCCAGCCAGGCGGCCAGCCGCTCCCTCCTCGCCCAGTACATCCCCCCCGGGAGCACCGCCCAGGCCTACGCCTTCTACGGCGCCTGCGGAAAAATGAGCTCCATCCTGGGCCCCCTGGTCTTCGGCGGGGTCTCGGCCCTGACGGGGGACCAACGGGCGGCCATCCTCTCGGTCCTCGTCTTCTTCGTGGCGGGCGGCGCCATCCTGTGGACGACGCCCGAGCCGGCGGGGCAGGGCGGAGAAGAAGCCGTTGCCGGGCAACAAGGCAGAAGGTAAAACGTGGCGTAGGGGCGTTCCATGGAACGCCCCCGCACAGAGTCCACGGCCCGCGCGCGGAGGATGTAGGGGCGTTCAATTGAACGCCCCTACAAACCCGCGGGAAGACGCGCGGCCGGCGAGAGGAAGGGGCCACCCGCCTTGAACTTCCGCGAGCAGATGATCGAGCGGCTCAGGCTCCACCTCGGCGGGGCGGAGGTTCCCCCGGGGAGCGTCGAGGCCTTCGCCTCCGACCTGGCCCACCTGCTGAACCGCACCCTCGAGGGCCGCGCCTTCGGCGCCGCGGCCCGCCAGATCCTCCAGCGCTACGCCGGCGAGTGGGCCGAGCAGAACGCCCGCCGCACCATCGAGCCGCGCGGGGACGGAGCGGCCGGCCTCGTCCACGAGATGCTCGAGCGCCAGGCCCGGGACCGCGCCGTCCGCGCCCTGCGCCAGGCCGTCCTGGACGCCCTGGAAGGGCGGGAGCGGCCGCTGGACGATCTGGACTTCTTCCAGGAGGAGTGAGGGGGGGCCGGCGCTCCGGAAGCATGTTTGAGCGTGTATGCTATTCTGTCAGAACCGGACTGGAGATGAGACAATGGCGGTGAAGAAGACCCTGACCAAAGAGCAAATCCTCGCCGCCCTGCGGGAGCACCGGGACGCCCTCGACCGCTTCTCGGTCAAGCGGATCGCCCTGTTCGGCTCCTACGCGGAAGGCACCCAAAAGCGGAACAGCGACATCGATTTCGTCGTCGAGTTCGAGGACCCCAGCCTCGAAAATTTCATGGGGCTGATTGACTTTCTGGAGGAGCTCTTCACGAGGAAAGTCGAGGTGCTGACCCCCGAGGGGGTCAGGAGCATCCGGATCAAGGAAGTCGCGGAGAGCATCAGGAGGCAGCTGGTTTATGCCTAAGCGGGGGGATATCGAGTCGGCGAAGGATATCCTCGAAGCC
>JBBTDR010000121.1:0-1127 GCA_038042665.1 Nitrospinota bacterium | reverse complement strand
GAAGCCATCAAACGAATCGAAACCTACACCAAAGGCTGGACCTTCCAGAGGTTTCTGAAGAACACCGAGAAGCAGGACTCCGTCGTCAGGAATCTTGAGATCATCGGCGAAGCGGCCAAGAACCTCTCGGCGGATTTCAAGAGGAAGAACCCGGAAGCCGATTGGAAAGCGATCGCCGGCATGCGGGACCGGCTCATCCACCAGTACTTCGGCATCAACTGGGAAGTCGTCTGGAAGGTCGTGAAGGAAAGGCTGCCGGTTCTGAAGAAGGCCGTCGAAAAGGCGCTGGGCGGGAGCAAGTGACGGCCGGGAGCGCAAGGCGGGCGTCTCGCGCTCTCCCGCCCCGGGCGGGAGGCCATATTGAAATGGGCCGAAAAGAATCTCTCATAAAGCGCCTCGCCGCCTTCAAGACCAGGCTGAGCGAAAAGATGCCCGTCGAGAAGATCATTTTTTTCGGCAGCCATGCGCGGGGCCGGGCACACAAATGGAGCGATGTGGACCTGATCGTGGTCAGCAAGAAATTCCGCGGCAAGCGGTTCCGCTACCGGCCGCTCGGCTTCCACCGGCTCTGGGACATCAGATACCCCGTGGACTTCCTCTGCTACACCCCCGAAGAGTTCCAGAAGCTCCGGAAGCAATCGGCCATCGTGCGGGATGCGGAGAGGGAGGGGATTGAGATCTGAGGCGACAACCGCTGGATGATCTGGATTTCTTCCCAGAGAACCAGCGGGCGAACCCACGGCACCAATATTGATCATCATTAAAGAAAAATCTGAGCAGGACACAGAGAAGAAGCAGAAGGGGAGGTAGTTCCAATATTTATCGTCTTTCGAAAAGGGAATAAATAGACGATTTTGATTTCTTTCAGAAAGAGTAGCTTGGAGATGTCACCCTGAGCGCAGCGAAGGGTCTGCGAGAGTGGAAAGACACGAAGATTCTTCGCTTCGCTCAGAATGACATCTCAAGACATCCCACCGGTATGTCTTTTCAGGTAATTTGATGTAACAACTCCTTCCCTCGCCTGGCCTACATTGTCCCCGGGGCGAAGTGCGCCCTCTGCTCCCCCTCCTGCCGGGAGGGGGGGAGGGAAGGCCGCGCGCGGATGACTCCCCCACCCCAGCCCTCCC
>JBBTDR010000120.1:0-2105 GCA_038042665.1 Nitrospinota bacterium | reverse complement strand
CCAGGGCCTGAGGGCCGGCCTGGAGGGATCTCGAGAGAGAGGTCCCCTTGCCAGCGCTTCGACGATCGCGGCCGGCCCGCTCCGGGGGATGAATCCGATGCAGGACCAGCGAACCCCCGGCCCCCTCTCCCACTACCTGGAGCTGGGGTTCCGGATCCACTGGGAGGAGTTCCCGCAGGTCTCGGCGGTGGCGCTGCTGGTCTACCTCCCGCTCGCCTATGTGGCGCTCTGGCTCCATCCGCCCCTCCAGTCGGTGCTCCGGCCGGGGGGGGACGCCCTCGTCCTCATCCCCCGCATGCTGCTCGCCCAGGGCGTCCTGCGGGTGATCCAGCTCTTCGTCTTCATCCTGCTCATCCTCCGCCTCGACAACCAGCGGCGGGGCGGGGGAGACGTCTGGGACCTGGCCGAGGCGTTCAGCCGGCTCGGGCGGGTCGCCCGGGTGGACCTGGCCTACGCCTTCGGCCTGCAGGCCGTGGCCGTCCTCGTGCTGTGGGCCGGCCTGGGGCTGGGGGCCGCGCTCTTCGGGGAGGGCGGGCTGACGATGCCCCTCGCGTTCGCCCTCACCGCCTTCGCCGTCATCGCCCCCGCCATCCGCTTCTACTTCTGCGCCTACGCCGCCCTCCTGCACGGGGACGGCTTCCGGGCTTCGTTCCGGCGCTCGAGCGCGGCCACCGCGGGCGCGGAGCGGCTGGTCGCCATGCTGGTGGTGACCTATCTGCTCGTCTGGTTCGCCATCTGGCAGGTGGTGTTCGGGGTGTTCGGCGGGTCGCTGCTCGGCCAGTTCGTCCTGCACGCGGGGATCATGCTGACCTCGGTTTCCTACTTCTACGCCGCCTACAGCCTCTACCTCGACCTGACCCCCCCGCTCCCCGGCGAGCGGGAGGAGAAGCCCCGGCCCCTTCCCCCCCCTCCGGGCGCGGACGGCTAGCCCCAGTCACTCCCCCGTCCGGATCTCGAAGGTGAGCCCGTCGTAGGCCATCTCGACGCCCGCCGGCAGCTTCCGGTTCGTCTCGTGGTACTCGAGATCGTAGGTGGTGTGGGTGAAGTAGGCGCGCTCGGGCTCGAGCTCGCGGATCACCTTGAGGGCCTGCTCCACCGTGAAGTGGGAGGGGTGCTCGCGGTGGCGGAGGGCGTCGATGATGAGCACCCGCACCCCCCGCAGGGCCTCCATCGAGGCCTTGGGGATGGCGTTGCAGTCGGTGGCGTAGGCGAAGTCCCCGACCCGCAGCCCCATGACGGGCATCCCCGCGTGCTCCACCTCGAAGGGCCGCACCCGGAAGCCCCCCGCCTCGAACGGCTCCTGGTCCACCTCGTGGAGGGTGAGCTGGGGCCGGAAGCCGGGGGTGTCGGGGGCGTCCCCGAAGATGTAGCTGAAGTTGCGGCGCAGCACCTGGGCCGTGTCTGGGTAGGCGTAGCAGGGGATGGGGCGCTTCATCAGGAAGTTGAACACCCGCAGGTCGTCGATCCCGTGGGTGTGGTCGGCGTGGAAGTGGGTGTAGATCACGGCGTCCACCCGGCGGATGTCGTGGCGCAGGGCCTGCTGGCGCAGGTCGGGGCTGGTGTCCACGAGGAGGCTGGAGCGCTCGTTCTCGATGAGGATGCTCGGGCGCAGCCGCTTGTTGCGCGGGTCGTCCGAGAGGCAGACGGGGTCGGTGCAGCCGATGGCGGGCACCCCGGTGGAGGTGCCGCACCCGAGCACGATCACCCGCGCCGCTCCGCTCATGCCACGGCCTCGGCGAGCGCGCGGGCGGCCTCCTCCACCTCCTGGCGGCTCACGTCCAGGTGGGTCACGGCCCGGAGGTGGCTCTCCCCGAAGGCCGAGAGGGCCGCCCCGCGCTCCATCAGGCGGGCGTTCACCTCACCGGCCGTCCGTCCGGACTCGCTCACGTCGAGGAAGACGATGTTGGTCGGGGTGGTGGGGAACACGTGCCGCACCCCGGGGATGCCCGCCGTGAGCTCGGCGAAGCGCTGGGCGTTGGCGTGGTCCTCGGCCAGGCGCCCGGCGTTGTGGTCCAGGGCGTAGAGCCCGGCCGCCGCCAGGATGCCCGCCTGGCGCCAGCCCCCGCCGAGGATCTTGCGGATGCGCTGGGCCTTGGCGATGAACT
>JBBTDR010000119.1:0-2938 GCA_038042665.1 Nitrospinota bacterium | reverse complement strand
TACTCACAGCGCTTGCGCGCATCCGCCTCTTTCGCCAGGGCCTCGTCCACCTTCCCGGGGTCCTTCCCGCCCGCCTGGGCGAAGTCGGCGCGGCCGCCCCCCTTCCCTCCGACCTGGGCGGCCACGTCGCGCACCAGGTTGCCCGCGTGGATGCGGGAGGTGAGGTCCTTCGTCACCCCCGCCGCGATGGCCACCTTCCCGTCCGTGACCGAGATGAGCACGGCGACGCCGCTCTTGAGCCTGCCCCGGGCGGCGTCGACGGCCTGGCGCAGCTCCTCGGGGGAGAGCCCGTCCTGGCGCGCGGCCAGCACCTTCACCCCCTTCACCTCCAGGGCCCCGGCGGCGAGCCCGCCCGCCTCCTCGCTCGAGCGCCTCTCGCGCAGCTGGCGCACCTCGCGCTCGAGGGCTTTCACCCGCTCCACCAGCCGGCGCACCCGCTGGGCCTCCTCCAGGGGGGGCGACTTCATGAGCTCCCCGATCTCGGAGAGCACGCCGGTCTCCTTCCGCGTTTGCAGCAACGCCCCCTCCCCCGTCGCCGCCTCGATGCGCCGCACCCCGGAGGCCACGCTCCCCTCATGGAGGATGCGGAAGAGGCCGATCTCGCCGGCGGCGGAGGCGTGGGTGCCCCCGCAGAGCTCCCGGCTGAAGTCCCCCACCGAGACCACCCGCACCTGCTCCCCGTAGCGCTCGCCGAAGAGCGCCGTCGCGCCCGTGGCGAGGGCCTCGTCGATGGGCATGACGGCGGTCGCGACCGGCGCGTTCTCGCGGATGCGGCGGTTCACGAGGTCCTCGATGGCCTCCCGCTCGCGCGGGGCGGGGGGGGCGAAGTGGGTGTAGTCGAAGCGCAGCCGCTCGGGCGAGAGGTGGGAGCCCGCCTGCTTCACGTGGTCCCCCAGCACCTGGCGCAGGGCGTGCTGGAGGAGGTGGGTGGCGGTGTGGTTGAGGCGGAGCGCCCCCCGCCGCTCCGCGTCCGCCCGGGCCTCCACCTCCAGGCCCTCGGCCAGCACCCCGCGCTCGACCCTCACGCGGTGGACGTAGAGGTCGGGCAGGGGCTTCTGGGTGTCGAGCACAAGGGCGGCCCCCTCGGGCCAGGTGAGGCGGCCGCGGTCCCCCTCCTGGCCGCCGGACTCGCCGTAGAAGGGGGTCTGGGAGAGCACCACCTCGGCCTCCTCCCCCACTCCCGCCCTCTTGCAGCGCGCGCCCCCGCGGACGACCCCCACGACCTTGGCCTGGGCCTCGAGCCGGCCGTAGCCCAGGAAGGCCGTAGCGCCCGCCGCCTCGCGCACCTCGTGCCACACCCGGGCCACCGCCTCCTCGCCCGAGCCCTTCCAGTGGGCGCGCGCCCGCTCGCGCTGAAGGTTTAACTCTTGTTCATAGGTCGCTCGGTCAACCGTCAGTCCATGAGCAGTCGCTGTCTCGACGACAAGATCCCAGGGGTATCCAAAAGTGTCAGACCAATAAAATGCTTTCTTGGCCAATTCCTTGGGTATATCGATTGTCGCCGCGGCTGGATTGAGCAGCATTTCTTCGTATTCTTCGCACGTCTCGTCTATGCGGGGTTGGACCTGGGCGAGGGTGAGGGAGAAGCGCTCCTCCTCCGAGAGGATCACCCGGGAGATGTAGTTCAGGCTCTCCCGCAGCTCGGGGAAGGCCTCCCCCATCATCTCGGCCACCACCCCGGCGGCCTGGTGGAGGAAGGGTTCCATGATCCCGAGTAGGCGCCCATGCCGCATGGCCCGGCGGGCGACCTGGCGCAGGACATAGCCCCGCCCCTCGTTGCTGGGGAGGACGCCGTCCGCCACGAGGAAGCTCGCGGCCCGGGCGTGGTCGGCGATGACGCGGTAGGAGACGTCGGGCCCCTCGGCCCGCTCGCGGTAGGCCTTGCCGCACCGCTCCTCGGCGAAGCGGATGACGGGCGCGAGGAGGTCGGTGTGGAAGTTGCTCGTCTGCTTCTGGAGGACGGCGGTCAGGCGCTCGAGGCCCATGCCGGTGTCCACCGAGGGCTTGGGGAGGGGGGTGAGCTTGCCCGAGGGGCCGCGGTTGAACTGCATGAAGACGAGGTTCCAGAGCTCGAGGTAGCGGTCCCCGTCCTCGTCCGCCCCGCTTCCGGGGGCGCCGCCCGGGATGTGGGGGCCCTGGTCGTAGATGAGCTCCGAGCAGGGGCCGCAGGGGCCGGTGTCCCCCATGGCCCAGAAGTTGTCCTTCTCGTCCCGCCGCACGATGCGCGCGGCGGGCACCCCGACGAGCCGCTGCCAGAGGCCGGCCGCCTCGTCGTCCTCCCGGAAGACGGTGACCCACATCCGCTCCCCGTCCAGCCCCAGGCGGCCGACCAGGAGCTCCCAGGCGAACTCGATGGCCTTCTCCTTGAAGTAGTCCCCGAAGGAGAAGTTGCCCAGCATCTCGAAGAAGGTGTGGTGGCGGGCGGTGCGGCCCACGTTCTCCAGGTCGTTGTGCTTGCCGCTCACCCGGAGGCACTTCTGGGAGCTCGTGGCCCGGGCGTAGTCGCGCCGATCGAGGCCGGTGAAGACGTCCTTGAACTGCACCATCCCCGCGTTCGTGAAGAGGAGCGTGGGGTCGTTCGCGGGCACCAAGAGGGAGCTGCGGACGATGCGGTGGCCCTTCTCCTGAAAGTAGTCCAGGAACATCCGCCGGACGTCGCTTCCCGTCATTTCGTCTTCTTCTCCATCTTCGGCTCCACGACCTCGGTCCCCTCGATCACGATCCGCTCGCCCCCCAGCTCGATCACGCGCTGGGTGCGGCGGAGGACCGCCTTCTCCCGAAACGCCCCCCCGGCCTCGAACACCTCGTCCCGGGCGCCCAGGGTCTCCTGGGCCTCCCCGGCCCCCGGCCTGGCCAGCTCGACGCACCCTCCCCCCCCCTGGGGCCCGCCGGCCGCGGGCTCCCCGCCCGTCAGGGTGAAGTCCGGGCCCGAGGGTTT
>JBBTDR010000118.1:0-3396 GCA_038042665.1 Nitrospinota bacterium | reverse complement strand
CCGTCGCCCTGCCGCGCGGCGCCCGGCGCGCCCCGGCGCCCGCGCTTCCGGCGGTGGCGGGGGTGGTGGGCCAGGCGGCCTCCCTCGTGCGCTCTGCCGATGAGTACCGTCCCCTCGTGGAGGGCCTGCTCTTCGGCGTGGCCGTCGCCCGCGATCTGGACGCGGCCCTCGCCGCCTGGCGGTCCGGCCCGGTCGGGATCATCTGGGTGACCCTCGCGGGCGAGGCCCTTCTGCCCTCGGGCGCCATCGAGGGCGGAGCCCCGGCCCCGGCCGCGGCGGGGGTGCTGGAGCAGTCCCGCCGGCTCGAGACCCTCCGCCTCCAGGCGGCCTCGGGGGAGAGCCGGGTCACGGGGCTGGAGGCGTCCTGCGAGCGCCTGCGCGGGGACCTCTCCCGCGCGGAGGAAGAAGCCTCGCGGCTGGCCCGCATGGCCCGGGAGGCCGACCTCTCCCGGGTCGAGGCGGAGGGCGCCCACCGCTCCTGCCGGGAGAAGTGGGAGGCGGCGCGGGAGCGTCAGCAGGCCCTCGCCCGGGAGTTGGACCGCATCGGCGAGGAGCGCCTCCGGCTCGAGCGCGAGCGCGCCGGGGCCGAGGAGGAGGGCCGGCGGGCGGAGGAGTCCCGCCGCGGGGCCGAGGCCCGCTCCCAGATCGCCGGGGAGGACCTCCGCCGGGTGGCGGCGAAGGCGGCCGAGCTCGATGCCGAGGCGACCGAGCGGCGGGTGGCCCTCACCGAGGCGCTGGGGAAGGCGTCCGGCGCCCGGGCCGAGCTCCAGCGGCTGGAGGAGTCGCTCTCCCAGAACGCGGCCCGGCGCGAGCGGCGGGAGGAGGAGAGGCGGGACTCCCTGCGCAAGCGCGAGCGGGCGGAGCTGAACCTGGCCCAGAGCCGGGAGGAGCTGGCGCGCCGCCTGGAGGAGCGCGGCGCCGCGGGGGCCGAGCAGCGGGAGCGGGTCCAGGCCCTCGATGCGGCCCAGGGGCGGGACGAGGAGCTGGGCCACCTCCTCCGCCAGATGCGGGCCGAGGCGGCCGACCTCCAGACCCGCATCGCCGAGGCCGCCGAGCGCCGCACCACCCTGCGCGTCCAGCGGGAGTCCCTCATCGCCTCGGCCCGCGAGTCCTTCGAGGTGGATCTGCCCGAGGTGGCCGAGCGGGAGCGCGGGGAGCTGCCCCTCTACGCGGAGCACTTCAACCGGCTGGAGATGCTGCGCCAGCGGCTTGAGCGCATGGGCGAGGTAAACCCCCTCGCCGCCAGGGAGTTCGACGAGATCAATCAGGAGTACTCCTTCCTCAAGGCGCAGCAGGAGGATCTGGAGCGCTCCATCGCCGACCTCCACGCCACCATCGAGCGCCTCAACCGCACCACGAAGAGCCGCTTCCTCGAGGCCCTGGAGCAGGTGCAGAAGGCCTTCGAGGAAATCTTCGGGCGCCTCTTCCAGGGCGGCGAGGCGCGGATGTTCCTCCTCGATCCCTCCGACCCCCTCGAGTCGGGCGTGGACATCGAGGTGCGGCCTCCGGGCAAGCGCCCGGCCAACATCATGCTCCTCTCGGCGGGGGAGAAGGCGCTGACGGCGCTCGCCCTCCTCTTCGCGGTCTTCTCGGTGCGGCCCAGCCCCTTCTGCCTCCTCGACGAGGTGGACGCGACCCTGGACGACCAGAACGTCGGGCGCTTCCGCGACGTGATCGCCGAGCTGGAGGCCAAGAGCCAGTTCATCGTCATCACCCACAACAAGCGCACGATGTCCTTCGCCTCCCAGCTCTACGGCGTCACCCAGCGCGAGCGCGGGGTGTCGGAGGTCGTCTCGGTGCGGCTTAGCAAGAAGGAAGAGGGCGGGAGCGGGGTCCCGGCCCGCGCGGCCGGCGGGGAGGTGTCCGCGCACGAGGCCTCCTGAGCCGCGCGCCGGGCCGCGCCCCGGCGAGTCCAGGCCTTCCCCCTCCCCGGCCGCCCCACGCCGGGGCGGATTTTTTGGAGGACGCCCGGGGCGTTCGGGGTAGGAGGGAAGAAGGACGGCGCCCCCGCCGCGGGGCCCGGGTGGTTCGAGCGGCTGCGCCAGGGCCTCGCCAAGACCCGCGAGGGCTTCCTCGGCAAGCTCGGCGCGGCGCTCGCCGGCCGCCCCCGCCTCGACCCCGGGACCATCGAGGAGCTGGAGGAGGCCCTCTACGCCGCCGACCTCGGGCCCCTCACCGTCGAGAAGGTGCTCGAGCGGCTGCGCCAGGGCCAGGGAGGAGAGGGCGCCCCGGCCGATCGGGTGCGGCGGCTCCTCCGGGAGATGATCGAGCACCCCGCCGTCCCCCCGCCCGCCCCGCCCTCCTCCCCGGGGCCGGGGGAGCCGCGGGTGATCTTCATGGTCGGGGTGAACGGGTCGGGGAAGACCACCACGGCGGGCAAGCTCGCCGCCCGCTACGCCGCCGAGGGGCGGCGGGTCATGCTGGCCGCCGCCGACACCTTCCGCGCCGGGGCGGGGGAGCAGATCGCCGTCTGGGCCGAGCGCGCGGGCTGCGGCTTGGTGCGCCTCCAGGAGGGGGCGGACCCCTCGGCCGTGGTGTTCGACGCCCTCCAGGCCGCCAAGGCGCGCGGGGTGGAGGTGCTCTTGGCCGACACGGCGGGCCGCCTCCACACCCAG
Source organism: Nitrospinota bacterium (assembly GCA_038042665.1). Classification (GTDB taxonomy): domain Bacteria; phylum UBA8248; class UBA8248; order UBA8248; family UBA8248; genus 2-12-FULL-69-37. The sequence goes on along the minus strand of JBBTDR010000118.1, from coordinate 781 downwards.
AGGAACCTCATGGAGGAACTCAAGAAGGTCCGCCGGGTGGCGGAGCGGCTCGTCCCCGGCGCGCCCCACGAGGTGCTCCTCGTGCTGGACGCCACCACCGGCCAGAACGCCCTCGCCCAGGTGCGGGAGTTCGGGGCCGTCCTCGGGGTGACGGGCCTGGTGCTCACCAAGCTCGACGGGAGCGCCAAGGGAGGCGTCGTGGTGGGGGCCGCGCACGAGAGCGGCATCCCGGTGCGCTACATCGGGGTGGGGGAGGGGGTGGAGGACCTGCTCGACTTCGACCCCGGCGCCTTCCTCGCCGCCCTCTTCGGGGACGCGGAGGGCGACACGGTGAGCGAGCCTGTCTCCTAGCGGGTGCTACCGGCGACAATTTTCATGCGCCTCTTCCCCCGGACCCTGATGTTTCTCATGAAACTGATTCAAACCCCCGAAACCCGGCCCGATATTCCAATGTGCTGCCTTGAACCAAGCCAGGCTTAGACTTCGTTCCCGCTACCGAAAGCCACCCCCGCCGCTGATGAAGACGGTATCCGCCGTCATGAACTCGCAGGCGTCCGAACACATGAACAGGACCATCTCACCGATTTCCTCGGGCCGGCCGAAGCGCTTCATCGGAACGTTGTCCCGGGATCTTTCGCGGAGATCGGGAGGCAAGATGTTCTGAAACGGGGTATCGACCGGGCCCGGCGAGATGGAGAGGCAGCGGATTCCCCGCGCGGCGAACTCGCGGGCGACGCCCAGCGTCATCGTGACGACAGAGCCCTTCGCGGAGGCGTAGTGG
>JBBTDR010000117.1:0-2079 GCA_038042665.1 Nitrospinota bacterium | reverse complement strand
GCGGGCGCGCTCGGCCTCCTCGGCGTCCTCGTCCAGGGCGGCGGCCTCGCGGGCGGCGTAGCCCGTCTCCTCCACCCGGCGGATGAGGCCCTCGGCCGAGGCCGCGCCGGGCCGGAAGCGCACCATCGCCCGCTCGGTCGCGAGGTTCACTGAGGCCGAGACCACCCCCTCCACGCCGTTCAGGGCCTTCTCGACGCGGGCCGCGCAGGAGGCGCAGGTCATCCCTCCGATCGACAGCTCCACCCGGGCCTCGGGGACGGTGTAGCCCGTCTCCTCGATGCGCCCGGCGATCCGGGCGGGGCTCAATTTCCGGGCGTCGTAGGCCACGGTGGCCCGCTCGGCCGCGAGGTTCACCGAGGCCGAGAGGACGCCCTCCAGGCCGCTCAGGGCCTTCTCCACCCGGGCGGAGCAGGAGGCGCAGGTCATGCCCCCGACGGGGAGCTCGACTTCGGCCCGGGCGGCTTCGTTGGTCGTGATCATGAGATCCCTCGTCTTCCCGCAGGGGCGTTTCAAGGAACGCCCCTCCAAGATCGTCAGCCCTTCCACGGGAGGGCGTCGAGCGCCCGGCGGCAGTCCCGCCGCAGGGCATGTTCATCCAATGAGGTGCGGGCGAAGATGTGCGCCCCCTGGATCTGGGCGAAGAAGGCCCGGGCCAGGTCGGCCGCGGGGGCGCCCGGCTCCATCTCCCCCTCGGCCTGGGCCTGGCGGACGGCCTCGGCCACCCGGGCGAAGACCCCCTCCCATACCTCCTTGAGGCGCAGGCGCAGGCCCTCATCGAGCCCGCTCAGCTCCAGCGAGAGGTTGCCGATGGGGCAGCCGCAGCAGGGACGGGTTGAAAGCGGCAAGTGCGAATACAGGTCGGCCAGCCGGGCGAGCTTCTCCCGGCCCGTCCCCTCCCCCCCGAGGGAGGGACCGAGGAAGTGGCCGTGGAGGAGGCCCTCGAAGTGGGCGATGACGGCGAGGCCCAGGTTCTTCTTGGAGCGGAAGAAGTAGTAGAGGCTCCCCCGGTTCACCCCGGCGGCCTGGGCCACCATGTCGAGCGAGGTGGCGTTGAAGCCCTGGCGGTAGATGAGATCCGCGGCGGCCAAGGTGACCCGCTCCCGGGTGCCCGGCTTTTCCGTCCCCGCCACCGCTAAGCCATGCGCCATTGGCCTCTCCTCCCGAGGCGTCTGGGGGATAATATGGAGGAATTTAGTTAGTCAGTCAACTAAATTTACAATAAAACTAACAATAACAAATATTTCAAATATATATAGCTATAAATCTAAAGTTAGATTGAAAGATTATTCCGCCAATGCGCGTAGATGGGCGGCCACGGAGGCCTGGAGGGCGTCGAGGTTGTAGCCCCCCTCCAGGAGGCTCACGATGCGCCCTCCGCAGCACCTCCCGGCCACCTCCTTCACCCCCCGGGTCATCCGGGCGAAGGCCTCCTCGCTCAGGCGGAGGCCCCCCAGGGGGTCGGCCTGGTGGGCGTCGAAGCCGGCCGAGATGAGGATGGCCTCGGGGGCGTGCCGGGCAAGGGCGGGGAGGACCTCCCCCTCGAAGCGGGCCAGGAAGGCGCCGTCCGCCGTCCCGGCGGGGAGCGGGATGTTGAGGATGTTCCCCTCCTCTCCCCGCTCGTGGGCCGCCCCGGTGCCCGGGTAGAAGGGGTACTGGTGGAGGGAGGCGAAGAAGACGCGCGGGTCCCGCCAGAAGATGGCCTGGGTGCCGTTGCCGTGGTGGACGTCCCAGTCCACGATGGCGAGGCGCCGGAGGCCGTGCTCCTTCTGAAGGTAGCGCGCCAGGATGGAGATGGTGGCGAAGAGACAGAAGCCCATCGAGTAGTCCGGGAGCGCATGGTGGCCGGGCGGGCGGACGGCGCAGAAGGCGTTGTCCGCCTCCCCGGCCATCACGGCGTCGGCGGCGGTCAGGGCGGCGTCCACGGCGGCGAGGGCGGCGGCGAAGCTGCCGGGCCCGCCCACCGGGGTGTCGGGGTTGTCCACGAGGCTGGGGCCCCGGTCGCAGGCCCGGCGGACGCGCTCGACGTGCGCCTTCTCGTGGACCCGGAGCACCCACCCCTCCGCCCCGTGGGGCCGGAGG
>JBBTDR010000116.1:0-3513 GCA_038042665.1 Nitrospinota bacterium | reverse complement strand
TCCACGAACATCTGCGCGCCCTTGAGCGCCGGGGTCCCGAACAGCGCCCCGGGTCCCGAGAGGATCATGGGAAAGCCCACCTTGATCGGCTTCTGGGCCGCCGCACCGAGCGGCAGACACAACAGGACCGCGATCCCCACCAACACCACGACCAGCCGCCTCTTCATCATCCAGCCCTCCTTCTGCCTCTCGGCTATGAAAGGTTCCAGCTGACGAACTGCCCACCCTTCATGACCGACAGCCGCGCGCGGTCCTGAAGGACGGCGATGTCCTTGAGCGGGTCTCCGTTCACTACGACCAGATCGGCCAGCTTGCCCGCCTGGAGGGTGCCGATCCGGTCCTGCATGCGCATCAGCTCCGCCCCGTGGCGCGTGGCGGCCACGATGGCCTCCAGGGCGGAGAACCCGATCACGTCCACGAAGACCTGAATGTCCTTGGCGTATTCCCCGTGCGGGTTCCAGGCGAACCCGAAGTCCCCGCCGGGACACAGCCGGATGCCGAGCTCCTTGGCGCGCCGGTAGGTGTCGGCGGCCTGCTTGATCTCGTCCCGGAGCCCGGTGGGGGCGATGAGGTCCTCCGTGATCCCGAAACGGGGACCGTTCTCGATGATCGAATAGAGATAGCGGAGGCCGGGCACCAGGAAGAGCCCCTTGTCCGCGATCATCCTCAGGGTCGCGTCGTTCGCGTACGTGGCGTGCTCGATGGAGTCCACGCCGGCCTCGGCCGCGACCTGGCTGGAGCGCTCGCCGCGCACGTGGGCCGACGCCATGCGGCCGCGCATGTGCGCCTCGGCCACTAACGCCCGCACCTCCTCGACCGTGTACGTGCAGTCGCCGATGGGCGTGTGGGGGAGGAGCGCGTCGCCGCCGATGTAGCACTTGACGACATCGGCGCCGTCCTTGACCACCCGCCGAACGGCCACGCGCACCTGCTCCGGGCCGTCCGCGATCAAGGCCAGCCCCTCCATCCCCAGCTTCAGATAGGAGGGGTTCCAGTCGGCCATGCCCCCCGTGGCGCAGATATCCCGCCCCGCCGCCAGGAGCCGGGGCCCCGGGTAGAGCCCCTCGTGGATGGCGCGCTTCAGCGCCACGTCCACCGCATGGACCGACCCGGCCGAGCGGGCCGCCGTGTACCCGCAGCGGAGCGCCAGCTCGGCGTTCTTGGCGGAGACCAGCGTCGAGTACTCGGGGGGGCAGTTGAGATCCAGGTCCGCGACCGCCTTCACGTTGTTGTAGGAGAGGTGGATGTGGGCCTCGACCAGGCCCGGGATCATGGTGCGGCCGCCCAGATCCACGACTTCGACCTCCGGCCCCTTCGGCTCGTCGCCCGGCGGAATCCGGCCGGCCCGGACAATGGTGTCCCCCTCGATGAGGAGCCCGGCGCCGTCCTGGGGCGGCGCGCCGGTGCCGTCGATCAGTCGCGCGTTCTTCAGGTAGAGTCGCATGGCTCCTTCCCCCGCCTAGAGCGCCCGCAGGCCCGGGACGCGGACGCGGGTCCGGTAGAGCGAGGTTGAGGCCGTGATGAACAGGCTCCGGAGATCGTCGTCGCCCCAGGCGAAGTTGGCGGTGCGCTCGGGCACCTCGATGATCTCCAGCAGGTTCACGTCGCGATCGAAGACGTGGATCCCGCCGGGCCCGCAGCAGTAGACGTTGCCCGCCGAGTCGATCTTCATCCCGTCCGGGGCGCCGGGCTTGTCCCCCTTGGTCTCGGCCCAGAGTCGGCCGTTGCGGAGGGTGCCGTTGGCGGCCACCTCGAAGATGCGGATGTGCTTCCGCGCCGTATCGTTGATGAACAGGTACCGCTCATCGAGGGAAAAGCAGAGGCCGTTCGGCCGGTCGAAGTCGTCCACGAGCAGCTCCGGGCTCTGGGGGTCCGGCCCCACCCGGTACACGCCCTGGAAGTCGAGCTCCTGGTCGCGCTTGACGCCGTAGAACTCCGCCCGCCCGTACGGCGGGTCGGTGAAGTAGATCCCGCCGTCGCTCTTCACGACGATGTCGTTCGGGCTGTTGAGCTGCTTTCCGCGGTAGTGGGTCGCGAGCGGCACGATCCGGCCGTCCGGTTCCGTCCGGGTGACCTGGCTGGTGGCGTGCTCGCAGGTGAGCAGGCGGCCCTGGCGGTCGTAGGTGAGCCCGTTGGACTTGTTGCAGGGCTTCCGAAAGGTCGTGACCCCGTCGGGGGCTGACCAGCGACGCATGTGGTCGCCCGGCATGTCGCTGAAGAGGAGGAACTTGCCGGAGGGGTGCCAGACGGGGCCCTCGGTGAAGAGGAATCCCGTCCCCAGCTTCTCGAACTGGTAGCTCACTTCTGAATGGGCTTGCCGGGATTTCCGGCCACGTACCAGTCCGGCGGAGGAACATCCTCGAAGACGACCCAGACCGCCTCGCGCGGGAGCTTGCACACGTCGGTGATCACGTCGGTGACCCGCCGGGCGATCTCGTCCTTGCGTTCTTTCCCGTGTCCTTCGTAGAGACGGATATTGACGAATGGCATGTGACGGCTCCCCCTTCGGTCGTCGTGGCGGAAAGCGCCCCAAAGGTAGCACGCGCCTGCCGTCTCGACAAGACCCTACAGTCCGAGGTAGGCCACCTTAACGTGGGGGTTCTCCAGGAGGGCGCCGCTCGGCCCCTGGAGGACCACCTGCCCGCCTTCCAGGACGTAGCCCCGATCCGCCAGCCCCAGCGCCCGCTGGACGTTCTGCTCCACCAGGAGGATTCCGATCCCCTGCTTCCTGATCTCGGCGATCTTCTCGAAGGTCACCTCCGCCACCAGCGGGGCCAGCCCCAGGGACGGCTCGTCCAGCATCAGGAGGCGCGGTCGGAGCATCAGGCCCCGGCCGATGGCCAGCATCTGCTGCTCGCCCCCCGAGAGCGTTCCGGCCCGCTGGCGGCGGCGCTCGGCGAGGCGGGGGAAGATCTCGTACACCCACGCCAGCGTCCGTCGACGGGACGCCTTCGGTCTGGGCAGGTACGCCCCCAGCTCCAGGTTCTCCTCCACCGTCATCTCCGGCAGGACCCGCCGTCCTTCCGGCACGTGGGCGATGCCCAGGGCGGCGATCTCGTAGGGAGGCAGCTCGTCCAGGCGGGTCCCCTCGAACACGATGGCGCCGCGGCGCGGCCGGAGGAGGCCCGAGATGGCCCGGAGCAGCGTCGACTTGCCGGCCCCGTTGGCCCCGATGACGGCCACGCTCTCCCCCTCGGCCACGGCGAGCCCGACTGCCCGGAGGGCCGGGACCTCCCCGTAAGCCGCGTCCAGCTCCCGCACCTCAAGCACGCCGGTACTCCGCCCCCAGGTACGCCTGGATCACGCGGCGGTCCGACGAGATCTCGGCGGGGGTGCCCTCGGCGATCTTGGCTCCCTGGTCCAGGACCACGACCCGGTCCGACAGGGACATGACAGCTCGCATGACGTGCTCGACCACGACGACCGTGAGCCCCCGGTCGCGGAGGCCCTGGATGAGGCGCATGGCCTCGCCGGTCTCGGTGGGGGTAAGCCCCGCCATGGTCTCGTCGAGGA
>JBBTDR010000115.1:0-1084 GCA_038042665.1 Nitrospinota bacterium | reverse complement strand
ACTCCTCCATCCTCCCCTACGGGAGCGCCGCCGGCCCCTCGAAGCCGGGGGTGAACCCCCTCCGGGCCCTCACCGCCTACCGGCCCCGGATGAACCCGGCCGAGTACCCCGGCGCCCCCGCCGAGGTCCACACGTGGGCCGACCCGGCCGGCCTCAAGGAGATGGTCAAGGCCATCCGCGCCCTGCGGCGCAAGGTGGACGCGCTCGTCGTCAACCACCACTGGGGCACCAGCATGACCCACGAGCCGCGGGAGTTTCAGCGCGAGATCGCCCACGCCTCGGTGGACGCCGGGGCCGACCTCGTCCTGGGCGGGCACCCCCACGTCCTCCAAGGGGTCGAGCTCTACAAGGGGCGCCCCATCGTCTACAGCATGGGCAACCTCATCTTCGACTTCGACATCCCCTTCTTCACCGCGGCCTCGCGCCAGACCTTCCTCTTCGGCTGCACCCTCGCCCGGCGCAAGGCCGCGGACCCCCACCTCCTCCTCTGCCGGAGCGCCGTCCGGAACGCCCCCCAGCCCCTCTCCCCCGCGGGCCCCCGGGGGCGGGACATCCTCCGGCTCATGGAGCGCCTGTGCGCCCCCCTCGGCACGCGGCTGAAGCCCGAGCGGGGCCGGGTGAGGGTGCTGCCCGCCTGAGGCGGCCATGATCCGGGCGCTCCTCCGAAAGGGCGACGGCACCGCGGCCGGCCGGGGCTGGCTCGACAGCGTGGTCCTCCACCTCCAGCAGGGGTTGATCCAGGCCGGCCACCCCATGGGCGCGGACGGCCTCTTCGGCGGCACCACCGAGCGCCTGCTCGGGGAGTTCCGGCGGGCGCGCGGCCTGCCGGCGGGCGGGGTGGCCGACCGCCCCGTGTGGGAGGCCCTGTCCCCCCACCTCGAGGCCGCCCTCGGGGCCCTCCAGCGGGAGGCCGCCCAACTCCTCCCCGGCTTCGCGGGGGACCTCGAATGGGTCCACGCCCGCGAGAGCCACCACGGCAGCCCCTACTGGCCGAAGGGCAACTCCGGCGTGACCCTCGACCCGGGCTTCGACCTCGGCCACGCCGACCCGTTTTCCGATCCGTTTGCGTGGTCGGTCTTCCGCC
>JBBTDR010000114.1:0-1263 GCA_038042665.1 Nitrospinota bacterium | reverse complement strand
CCCGGCCCCGCTCCTTCCGGCGGAGAAGGAAGGGTGGAGAACCGCATGCGCCGGAACGCGGGGGCCGCGCTAACGGCCCTGGGGATCGCGGCCTTCCTGCTGCTCTTCCTCGTGGTCCCGGTGCTTCAGGTCATCCGCGCCGCCTTCGCGGACGGGCGGGGCGGTTTCACCCTGGTGAACTTCGAGGACTTCTTCCGCACCGCGCTCTTCGTCGAGTCCTTCTGGAACTCCCTCTACGTGGCCACGATGTCCATGCTCCTGGCCACCCTCATCTCGGTCCCGCTCGCCTACTTCACCACCCGGCTGGAGCTGAGGGGAGCGGTCCTCATCCAGAGCCTGGGGGTGATCCCCCTCATCATCCCCCCCTTCGTGGGGGCGGTGGCCATGCAGCTCGTCTTCGGGCGCAGCGGGAGCATCAACCTCCTCCTGGACCGCTGGTTCGGCTTCACGGTCCCCTTCATGGAGGGACTGAACGGGGTCATCTTCGTCGAGACCCTGCACTACTTCCCCTTCCTGCTGATGAACCTCTCGGCCAGCCTCGCCAACATCGACAGCTCGATGGAGGAGTCCGCCCAGAACCTGGGGGCGAGCGGGCTGCGCCTCCTCCGGAGGATCGTCCTCCCCCTCGCCATGCCGGGCTACGTGGCGGGGGCGCTGCTGGTCTTCTGCAAGGTCTTCGACGAGCTGGGCACCCCGCTGCTCCTGAACGTGACCCAGATGCTGGGCCCCCAGGCCTACCTGCGGATCACCACCATCGGGGTCCAGGACCCGATGGGCTACGTGCTCTCGGTCATCATGGTGGCCTTCTCGCTCCTCGCGATGGGGCTCGCGGGGCTGGCGCTGCGGGGCAAGGAGTTCGCCACCGTCCAGAAGGGGGCCGGCGGACTCTCCAAGCGCGCCCTCAAGCCCTGGGAGAAGGCGGGCTGCTACGCCGCCGCCGGCCTCCTCCTCGCGCTGGTGCTCTCCCCCCACCTCGGCATCCTGCTCCTCTCCCTGGGGCGGGTGTGGTCCTTCAGCGTCCTGCCCGAGGGCCTCACCCTCGCGCACTACGCCGAGGTCTTCCGCGAGACCCCCCAGTTCATGACCAACACCGCCCTCTACGCCACCCTGGCCGCCGGGCTAGACGTGGCCGTGGGCACCGCCATCGCCCACTGCATCCTCCGCACCCGGCTCCCCGGGCGGCACCTGCTCGACTACGTCTCGATGGCCTCCCTCGCCATCCCGGGGGTGGTGCTGGGGATCGGCTACCTGCGCACCTTCCAC
>JBBTDR010000113.1:0-2327 GCA_038042665.1 Nitrospinota bacterium | reverse complement strand
CTCGTAGAGGCGCACGAAGGCCTCGCGCACCGCCCGGGAGAGGCCCTCGTCCATGGTGAAGCGCTCCCGCTCCCAGTCGCAGGAGGTCCCGAGGCGCATGAGCTGGCGGATGATGGCGCTCCCGCTCTGGTCCTTCCACTCCCAGACGCGCTCGACGAACTTCTCGCGGCCCAGCCGCTCGCGCGTGAGGCCCTGGGCGGCCAGCTGGCGCTCCACCACGTTCTGGGTGGCGATGCCGGCGTGGTCGGTGCCGGGCATCCAGCAGACGGCGTGGCCGCTCATCCGTTTCCAGCGGACGAGGATGTCCTGGAGGGTGTTGTTCAGGGCGTGGCCCATGTGGAGCGAGCCGGTGACGTTGGGAGGCGGGATGACGATGGAGTAGGGCGGCTTGCCCGCTTCGGGGCGGCCGTGGAAGATTTTCTTCTCCAGCCAGAAGGTGTACCAGCGGTCTTCCGCCGCCTTGGGGTCGTAGCGGGGGTCCAGCAAGCCCTACTCTCCGCGTTTGATTTTCTCGATCTCTCGAAGGACGATTTTCTCGACCAGGCCGGGCAGCTGCTGCACGACCAGCGCCTCGATGTTCCGGATGAGCGCGGGCACGATGGCCTCGACCGTGCGCTCCAGACCCTCCTTCATCAGGGGTTCCAGGTCCGCCGGCCCGGCGCCCGGGGAGGCGGGGGAGGGAGCGGCCACGGCCGCGCCGGCGGCCCGTGCCGCCGGCGCGGGGGCTTCCTCCGGCTCGCCGGGGAGGAGGAATTTCTCCTCCGCCGGGTCGCCCATGCCCGCGAGCTCGCCCCCGCTGGGATGGGCGGCGCCCGCGGCGGCCAGCTCGGCCTCGAGGTCGAGTTCGTCTTCCACGGGAGGATCGGGGGAGGCCGTCGGCCCGCGCGCCGCTGGGGCGCCGAAGCCCGCCTCGGCGGCCAGGGCCAGCAGGTCGTCGTCCGATTGCAGCGCCGGCTCGTCCCGCGGGGGCCCGGCGCGGGCGGACTCGGTCGCCGCCTGCCAGTCGAGGGCGCCGGCCTCGGCGAGGTCGCGCGTGAGCTCCTGCTGGAGGTCCTCGATCTCCGACTCGACGGCCTGGACGTCCTCCTCGCTGGGCGCGGGGCCGCTCAAGGCGAGCTCGGCCGAGAGTTCGGCAATCTGGGCCTCGGCGGCGCTCGCCTGCTCTTGCGCCACGTCGGCCAGGTCCTTCCGGCTCCCCGGGCCGCTGGGAGGGGGGGCGATCTCCAGCCCCAGGTCGAGGTCCGCCCACTCCTCCTCCATGCGCTCCTGGAGGACGCCCGATTCCTCGGTGGCGGGCGCTTTCTCCTGGACCTCGGTGGCGAAGAGATCTCCGAGCTCGCTGTCGTCGAAGAGCTTGATCTCCTCCTCCGCCCCTTCCGGGGCCCCCGGCTGCGGGGGCGCGGCGGCCGCGGCCTGCCCGGGCACGTTCTCCTCCTCGTGGAACATCGTGGTCTCTTCATGGGCCTGGGCCGGAAGCTCCACGGGCTGTTCCGACCCGCCGGCGAAGAGGGCCTCGAGCTCTTGATCCTCGAACAGCTCCTGGCCCGATGGGGCCTCCTGCCCGGGGGGCCCGGCGCCGGAGGGGGCACCCGCCCCCTGCGGCCCGGATGGGGCACCCTCTCCCGCGATGGCCCCGCGGGCCATCACGCGCTCCACCTCGGCCAGCAGGCGCTCGGGCTCGAACGGCTTGATCAGGACGCCCGCCGCGCCCGCCTTCCGGGCGTCGCCCTCGCCCAGGCTGGACCTGGCGGAGGTGAGGAGGAGCATCGGGGTCTTCTCGAGATTGGCCTCCTCACGGAGCCGGCGGCAGATGTCCGCCCCGCCTCCGCCCTTCATCTCGGCGCTGGCCACCACCACATCGGGGCGCAGGTTCCGGGCGAGCACCAGGGCTTGCTCGGGGGAGTCGGCGGCGTGGACCTCGAAATCCTGCCCCTCGAAGGTGAGCTCCACCACGCGGTGGATCAGGGGGCTATCGTCCACGAGGAGCAGTTGGTTCGCCATGGGTTCCATTCTCCGTCCGGTGCCGCCTCGGATGAGACCGGAGGGAGGAAACGGGGCGGGCGTGCTCCACGGACGCGCGGCCAGCCGCCGGGCGGACGGAGAGAGTGAGGGAAATCATGCCATTAGGGTGAGTTGGGGTCAACCTTTTCCTTTCGTTTCGACTGGTAGCGTGCGACCGCCGCCTGGTGCTCCCGGTAGGTGCGGGAGAAGGCATGGCCGCCCGTGGCCGTGGCAACGAAGTACAGATAATCCACGTCGGCCGGGTGGAGGGCGGCATGGATGGAGGGGAGGCCCGGGCTGGCGATGGGGCCGGGGGGGCGGCCCTT
>JBBTDR010000112.1:0-3522 GCA_038042665.1 Nitrospinota bacterium | reverse complement strand
CGCAAGAAGCTCGGGGACGACGAGCACTGGTTCCGCGAGTGGACCAAGATGGGCAACCGGGTACGGGGGCTCGGGGCAGCCGAGGAGAGGCGGGGCAACCGCCTCTCCGCCGCCGCCCACTACAGGCGGGCTTGCCTCTATTACCAGGTCGGCGACCGCTTCCGGCAGCCCAAGGACAAGAAGGCGCTCGCGGCCTTCCGGGCCTCGGTGGAGTGCTTCCACCGCCACCTCAAGCTGACCGATCGGCCCCGGACGGAGATCCTGGCCATCACCACCCATGACGGGGAGAAGCTGCCCGCATACTTCGTCCACGCCGAGAACACCCGCAAGGCCAAGCCGCCTGTCGTGGTTCTCTTCGATGGACTGGACACCTCGAAGGAGATCGTCTTCATCCGCGCGGCGGACGGCCTCGCCCGCCGGGGGATGAGCTGCCTGTTCGTGGACGGTCCCGGCACCGGGGAGGCCATCCGCTTCCACAAGAGCTACCTGCGCGACGACTACGAGGCGGCGGGCTCGGCTGCCATCGATTACCTCGAGACCCGGAAGGACGTGGACGCGAAGAAGGTGGGGATCATGGCGGTCAGCCTCGGGGGGTACTACGCCCCCCGCTGCGCCAGCATGGACCGCCGCTTCAAGGCCTGCGTCGCCTGGGGCGCGATCTGGGACTACCACGCCACCTGGAAGCACCGCTTCGAGGCCGCGGGCAAGGCCGCCCAGGGTGTGCCGAGCGAGTACATCAACTGGGTCCTCAACGCGAAGACCGAGAAGAAGGTGCTCGAGAAGCTGAAGGGCTTCCGCCTCGACGGGGTGGTCCAGAAGATGCGCTGCCCCTTCCTCCTCACCCACGGGGAGGACGACCGACAGGTGCCCCTGCGCGACGCCAAAGCCCTCTTCCGGGCGGCGGGCTCCAAGGACAAGACCATCCGGGTCTACACCCGCAAGACCGGAGGCGCCCAGCACTGCCAGAACGACTATCTCTCCATCGGCCTCCCCGCCATGCAGGACTGGATGCGGGACAAGCTGGGCGCGTAAGAGGAGGAGACCCTGCGTGAGCCCCGATCCGATCCACCTGGTGCATGAAGACTCGAGAGGGCGCGTCTTCACCGCCGACTCGATGACGTATTTTGACGGGCGGGTGGGCGCCAAGGACGTCGTGATCTCGGGCTCCTACGCCGCGCGGGCCACGATCGGTTGGGCGCTCGGCCTGGGGGTTCGGGGGGTCATCTCCCACGCGGCGGGGGTGGGGAAGGATGACGCCGGAATCAGCGGCCTGCCGCTGGCGGAGTCGTTCGGGGTGCCCGCCGCCGCGTGCGAGACGATGTCGGCGCGGCTGGCGGACGGGGCCTCGGTCCACGGCGGCCGGGTCGGCCACGCGAACCCCACCGCGCTCAGGCACGGGGTCCGGGTGGGGCAGCCAGTCACGGAGGCCGCCCGGCTCATGCTGGACGCTCCGCCGGGGGAGAAGCGCTCCGTCCAGGAGGCCGCCGACAACCGCATCCATACCTTCGAGGAGACCCCCCGGGGGAACATCTGCGGCTCCTGGGGCATCCCCGTCCTCCGCTCCATCAAGGAGCCGCGCCCGCGCGACGTCTTCGTCCAGGCCTCCCACTGCGGCCTGACCCTCTCCACCTACGTCATCCCGCTGAGGCTCAAGGGAGTCATCGCCACGGACGCGGGGCGGGGGATGGACGACTCGGGCCTCGCCGCCTTCCCGGTGTTCGACGAGGCGGGCGTCCCCGCCGCCGCGGTCGGCGCCATGACGGCCCGCATTGGGGACGTGCTGAGCGTCTGGAACGAGGGAGTGATTTCGGCCGTCAACCGGGTGGCGGAGGGGAAGGGCGTCCGGCCCGGGATGACGGCGAAGGAAGCCGCCCGGAAGATGCTGGGCTAGGCCGGGCAACCCGCTGCAAGCCCCGCTCCTCTTTCGCCTCCCCGTCCTTGCCTTCTCGTCCCGCTTGGGTAGAATCTTCCCTACCGATGGATGCGTTGCGGCTGCGGCTGGTTTGCCGGGCCGGGCGGGCCTTCCGCATGGGGGGAGCAGAGAGGTCCATGTTCAAGACGCGCAAGATCGGCCATGTGGGCTTCTGGACGCGTGACCTGGACAGGATGCAGGATTTCTACACGCGGGTGCTGGGCTTCAAGGTGACGAGCCGATCGGGCCCCGGGGCCCGGGTGCCCGGAGGCGCCTGCGTCTTCCTGCGCTGCGATGTCACCCACCACGAGGTGGTCTTCTTCCAGGCCCCGGCGGACGCTCCCAGCCTCTATCCCCAGGCGGGGAACTCCATGAAGGAAACGAAGGTGGGCTTCCAGCACCTCGCCTACGAGGTTCCCGGCCGGCGGGAGTGGCTCAAGGCCCTCGATCACGTCCGGGGCTGCGGGGTGGAGATCCTCAACGGCCCCCTCGTCCACGGGCCCGAGGGGGACGGCTTCCACAACGGCAGCGGCAACCGCGCCTTCTACTTCTGCGATCCCGACGGGAACTACATCGAGATCTACTGCGACATCATGACCTTCGAGGAGGAGGGGGCCGCCAAGGCCTGAACGTCCCGGCCGGGTGTCCGCCCACAGGAGAGAGCGGCATGGAAGAGCCCCTGAAGTTCCACGAGGCGCCCACCGCGCCCGGGGAGCGCATCATCGACAAGCCCGAGCTTCCCTCCCGCGGGGTGCTCATGCAGCTCGTCGCGGACACCGAAACCCTCCCCGGCCGGGGCATGATCAAGGTGGGGCGGTCGAGAGGTTTCACCATCTACACGGACGAAGGGCCGGCCATCGGCGGCACGGGCAAGTACCCGCCCCCCATGCCCATGCTCGCCGCGGCGGTGGGGTTCTGACTCCTCACCCAGGTGGCGCGGTACGCGCACATGATGAAGATGACCATCCAGAAGGCGAGCTGCCACGTCGAGGGCGACTACCTCCTCTCGGGATCGGTGCTGAAGGGGACCGTCAACGTCAGGCACAAGGGCTTCCGGACCCATCTGGAGGTGGAGTCGGACGAGCCGCGCGACAAGCTGGCCCACCTCATCCGCTGCGCCAAGAACGGCTGCTTCGCCGAGCAGCTCATCGTCCAGCCTGTCCCGCTCCATAGCACCATCACCGTCAACGGCGAGCCCCTGACGCTGGAGGGGATCACGGACAAGTAGCTCCTTCCTGCGGCCGCGCCGTTCTTCCATCCGGTCACGGGCCTGGAGATTCCCGTTGGACGAAGCGAACGATCCGTTTGAGTATTTCTTCCGGCTTCCGTGGTCCGACGGCCTGCCGGTGGTGACCCCGACCGAGGAGCGTATCGCCTGGATGCTGGGCGGAACCAAGCGCTCGCCTGAGGAGTCGTTGGGGCCAGTCCCTCCCGCCGGCTACGGGGCCACGGTGGAGCAGGTCGCGGTCCACGCCGTCATGGCGGGGGCGCGGCCCGCCTACCTGCCCGCCATCCTGGGGATGGTGGAGGCCGTCCTCGTCAAGCGCTTCAACCTGAACGGCCTCCAGGCCACCATGGGGCCGGGCGGGCCCATGCTGATCTTCAACGGC
>JBBTDR010000111.1:0-1563 GCA_038042665.1 Nitrospinota bacterium | reverse complement strand
CGTGAAGAGCGGCGCGGTGGCCATCATGGGCATGGCCCGCGCCACCCCCAGGTGGTGGATGCCCCGGTACATGAACACCCGCCCGAGCGAGGGCCCCGTGAGCCCCCCGAGGGCGAACCAGAGGATGCCCGTGGCGCTCCACAGCGCGGGGTCCCAGGCGAGCCAGCAGGCGGCGAGGAGCACGGGGGTGCTGACGATGAGGCCGATCACCACCCCGGTGATGGCCGAGCCGTGCTGCTGGCCCCGCCGCACGATGAGACTGAAGGAGGCCGTGCAGAGGGAGGTCCCGATCGAATACGCGGCGGCGAGAAAAGTGCCGCTCACCGGAAGGCCCTCTTCATGGACTCCCCCCTCCCTCCCGCGCGGGGCCTCACAGGGCCCGCCAGCCGATCAGCACCCCGCCCAGCGCCACCAGCGCCGTCCCCGCCACCACCCAGAGGGTCACCCGCTCCGACTCGCGCAGGAAGGCCCAGCTCAGCAGGAGCGAGAAGAAGGGCGCCGTCGAGAACAGGGGCGCCACGATGGTCAAGTCGCCGTAGCGCAGGGCGCTGAAGTGGAAGAGGATGGACACGGTGTTCAGCAAGCCCGTCAGCCCCAAATAGATCCACGCGGCTCCGCTCCCCAGGACGGGCCTGTGGGCCTGGGGAAGAAGCCCGCCGAAGAGAAGGAGGCACGCGGCGCCCGAGAGGCTCATCACCGTGAGCCCCAGGATGGGAGAAGGAACGAGGACAAGCCCCATCTTCTGCCAGAGGTGGGCGACCGAGAAGGCCGCCACCGACACGAAGGGCATCCACAGGAAGCGCCGGTCCCACCTTCCCTCCATCCCCTTCCTCGACGTGATGGCCATGCAGCCCCCCGTTACGAGGAGGGTCCCCGCCAGCACGATGGGCCCCGGGCGCTCCCCCAGGAAGGCGATCCCCAGCCCGGCGGTCGCGAGGGGCAAGGCCGAGACCAAGGGCACCGCCCGCGCCAGGCCCAGCCGGTGGATGGAGAGGAAGAGGAACACGCGCCCCACGGCCGGGTTGATCGCCCCCGCCGCGGCGAACAGGCCGAGGGCCTTCCAGCTCCACCAGCCGGGCTCCCAGAGATACGCCGTCGCCGCCGCCATGAAGGGTAGGCTCACGGCGAGGCCGATGAGCACCCCGGTCACGGCGTTGGCGCGGCTCTCCGCCCGCCGCACCAGGAAGCCGAAGAGCCCCATCGTGATTGCGCAGGCGAGCGAGTACGCCACGGCGAGCGCGGCATCCGTCATCGGAGGGTCCAAGGCGGCGGTCACGGGGCCTCCTCTCACAGAACCCGCCAGGTGATCAGGGCGCCCCCGAGCACCACCAGCGCCGTCCCCGCCACGATCAAGCGCGTCACCGGCTCCATGCCCCGCAGGAAGATCGGGCTCAGCAGCAGCGAGAAGAAGGGCGCGGTCGAGGCGAGCGGGATGACCACGGTGAGGTCGCCGTGCCGCAAGGCGTAGAAGTGGAGGAGGACGGCGATGGAGTTGAAGACCCCCGCCAAGCCGTACATGCCCCAGGCGGCCCGCGTCCCCAGGGCGGGCCGCTGCTCCTTGGC
>JBBTDR010000110.1:0-1634 GCA_038042665.1 Nitrospinota bacterium | reverse complement strand
GAACCCCCGGACCATCGCCGATTCCCCGCGGCGCAAACAAAAAGCGGGCCGCCCTCCCGGCGGCCCGCAAGCCGACACTCCGGGGGGAATGGAAGGGGCCGGTGGCCAGGCCGCCTCCCATTCACCCAAGCGGCGAACCCTGAAAAACTACCAGAAAACCTCCCCCAAGGGCAAGATCAAAGCCGCCGGGGTTTACAGGGGGGCGGAGTTCGTGAAATAATTCACCCGCGCTGAGGGGGGCGCTCCCCCCTCCCGGGGAGGGCGGCTTTCCTCCCCCGCGCACGCGCGCCACCGGCTGGGGGTCCGAGGAGGACGCAGTCCCGGGCTTGTGAAAATTTTAACAAGCTCCCCTCACGCCCCAGCCCACCCGAGACCGCCCGCCCGCGCGGGCCCGCAAGACGCAAGGAGCGCCCCAATGTACAACCGCTTGGTGGAAGCCGGGGACATCCTGCCCGCCCGCGAGGCCATCGAGATGATGGACCAGGTGGACCTCGGCCCGACGATCGATATCCCGGAGATCCCCGCCAAGGCGGACCCGGCGAACATCACCGCCGAGGAGCGGCGCTTCTGGCAGGGCGAGATCCGGCGCCTCAAGGCCGAGCGCAACGCCCTCATCCTCGCCCACAACTATGTGCCCCCCGACGTCCAGGACGTCTCCGACAGGGTGGGCGACTCCCTCTACCTGGCGATGGAGGGCGCCAAGTCCGGCGCCGACGTGCTCGTCGAGCCCGCGGTCCTCTTCATGAACCAGATCCTCGCCGCGCTGAAGAAGCCCCACCAGAAGGTGCTCGCCCCCGACCTCGGGGCGCAGTGCTCCCTCGCGGCCCACGCCGACGCGGACAAGGTGCGCGCCTGGAAGGAGGAGCACCCCGCGGGCGTGGTCATCAGCTACGTGAACACCTACATCGAGGTGAAGGCCGAGAGCGACTACTGCTGCGCCTCGGCCAACGCCGCCAAGGTGCTGCTCCACGTGGTGAAGCACGCCCGGCCGGAGCAGCCCATCCTCTTCCTGCCGGACCTCTTCCTGGGCTTCTACGCCGCGCGCCTGCTCGAGCAGCAGGGCCAGCCGCTCGACCGCCTGTGGCTCATGCTGGGCGCCTGCCACGTGCACGAGCGCATCCGCCCCCACCACGTGGAGGAGCAGCGCCGCCTCCATCCGCGGGCCCTCACGGTGGTCCACCCCGAGTGCGGCTGCACGAGCGCCTGCATGCGCCAGGTGCGCGAGGGCGTCGTGCCCGAGACCATGCTCCAGTTCCGCTCCACCCAGGGGATGGTTGCCCTCCTCAAGGAGATCCCCCAGCAGGAGGTCATCGTGGCTACCGAGGTGGGGAACCTCCACCCCATGCACAAGGCGGTGCCGGGGAAGACCCTCATCCCGGCGAGCCGCGAGGCGCTGTGCGCCTACATGAAGCAGAACACCCTGGAGAACCTCTACCTCTCGCTCCGCGACCTCAAGCACGAGATCACCGTGGAGCCGGAGCTGGCGCGGAGGGCGCGCGTCCCCATCGAGCGGATGCTCCAGATCGTCTGAGCCCCGGGCGTGGGAGAGCCGCATGGACCTCCGGGCCCAAATCCGCGGTTGGCTCACCGAGGACCTGGGGAGCGGCCCCTTCCACTTCGAGGCCGCCCGGGAC
>JBBTDR010000109.1:0-1963 GCA_038042665.1 Nitrospinota bacterium | reverse complement strand
AGGAGGGGGACCTCAACCTCGAGAGTGAGCACATCTTCCCCGTGCCCTTTCTGGCCGACCCCGTGAGCACCTACCGCAAGGTGATCGAGCTCGCCCCCGCCAACCCGCTGGCGGAGGTGGCCTTCCTGCGGATCGCGGACTTTTACCGGAAGAAGGGGGAGTACCTGAAAGCGCTCGGCACGCTCCAAGAGTTCTTCGGAAAGTATCCGGAGTCCAGGCTGCTCCAGAACGGCCGGGCCCTGCAGGCCCAGACCTTCCTGGAGCAGACGCTCTTCTACCACAGCCGGGGCTATTTCCTCCGCGCGATCCAGACCTACACGCACTTCCGGGCCACCGTGCCCGAGTCGGTGATCAAGCAGGCCCGCCCCTTCAAGGCCATGCTGATGGTGGGCGACAGCTACGTGCGGCTGGGCCTCCACAACCAGGCCAACCAGATGTTCGAGAGCATCCTCGGCGACGCCGAGGGTGTGGTGGTGGCGGGCGATGAGGCGCTCTTCCGCCTCTCGCAGTCGCACCTTCAGGCGGGCTCCCGCGACCGGGCGGGGCAGGTGGCGCAGCAGTTCCTGATCACTTTCCCGAGGAGCAAGCTGCGCAGCCCGGTGCTGGCGCTCCTGGGGGAGCTTGCCTTCGCCGCCCGCGACCTGCGGGAGGCGGCGTCCCTGCTCGGGCAGGCGCTGGAGGGGGAGCTGGACGACGAGGTCCGCGGCCGCTCGCTCTTCTTCCTCGCCGAGGCGCAGTTCCAGGCGGGACAGTACAACCAGGCGGCGGACTCCATGCGCCAGGCCATCCGCCTCCACGGGCGCGTCCAGGAGGAGATCAAGCCCTTCTCGCTCGAGATGGCCCACTACCGGCTCGGGGACATCCTCTACGAGGGCCGGCGCTGGCTGAGCGCGATGGTGGCTTATCAGAACGCGGCGGAGCTCTTCCCGCAGAGCCGGCTCGCCGGTTGGGCCCGGCACCGCGTGGCCCGGGTCCAGGAGCAGCTGGGGCTGGCCCGGGGGGGCTCCTCCCAGCCCGGGCAGACGGCCCAGCGGCCGGAACCGGCCGAGGACGCCTTCTGGCAGGAGATCAACCGCATCCGCTCGGAGAGCCGGGTGTGGGACGACCGCAACCTCTCCCGGCTGGAGCGCCTGCTGAGGGGCGAGTCGAGGAATTAGTCCCTGCGAGATGGGGGGTCGCGTGGCTGAGGTGTTCCTCTTGGGCCGGGAGAAGATGTTCCCGGCCGGGCTGGATGCTGCCGTCCGCGGGGAGGGGCGCCAGCTCTTCCGCCTTCAGGCGTCCGCCCAGCTCCTGACCCGGCTGGGGGAGCTGGGGCCGGAGGCGCTCATCTTCATCGAGACGGGGGGGAGCGCCCCGTTCAACGCCCTGGACCTGCTGCGCAAGGCCACGGCCCGCCCGGGGGGCGCCCGGGTGGTGCTGGTGGCTGAGGAGCCCTCCCTCGCCACGGCGGTCGAGGCCATGCGGGAGGGGGCCTGGGACGTCCTCCAGGGGCCCCTGGACGAGGAGCGGCTCGCCCTCCTGCTCGGCAAGGCGGCCCCCGCCCCCCCGGGGAGGGGCGCGCCGGCGGGGAGGCTGGAGGGAGATGGGAAGGCTACCCTCATCACCTCCGATCCGCGCTTCCGCCAGGTGCTCGAGATCGCCGACCGGGCGGCGGCGGGAAAAGCCTCGGTGCTCATCCAGGGGGAGAGCGGGACGGGCAAGGAGATGCTGGCCCGCTACATCCACCAGAAAAGCCCCCGGCGCGAGAAGCCTTTCGTGGCGGTGAACTGCGCGGCCCTGCCCGAGACCCTGCTGGAGAGCGAGCTCTTCGGCCACGAGAAGGGGGCCTTCACGGGGGCGGTCGCCCGGAAGCTGGGCCGCTTCGAGCTGGCCCATGGGGGGACCCTCCTCCTCGACGAGATCTCCGAATTGGAAGTCCACCTCCAGGCCAAGCTCCTCCGGGTGCTCCAGGAGCAGACGGTGG
>JBBTDR010000108.1:0-2854 GCA_038042665.1 Nitrospinota bacterium | reverse complement strand
AGCTCGTCAAGGACACCGGCGCCCTCATCCGCGTGCAGATCCCCTTCTGGAACGTGAACCTCATCAAGGAAGGCCCCGACGCCGCCCACGCCAAGGACTAGCCCGGCCCCACGCGAGGGAGAGAACCCGCTTTGGACAAGTTCACCTGGGAGGACGCCGAGGACATCGCCATCGCCCTCCACGAAAAATTCCCCGGGCTCGACCCCCTGGCCGTGCGCTTCACCGACCTCCACAAGTGGGTCTGCGAGCTCGGCGCGTTCGGGGGCGACCCCATGAAATCCACCGAGGGCAAGCTCGAGGCCATCCAGATGGCCTGGCTGGACGAGTACAGGGCCGGGCAGTAGGGGCGGTTCGCGAACCGCCCCTACGGAAGACCTCTTTCCCGGGCGTCGGGGAAGGGATAGAATCCCGCCCCATGAGCGCCGCAGACGCCGGAGCCGAGCGCCCCGCCCAGGCGCGGCAGCCCGCCCCGCCCCAGGACGGCGCCGGGCCCCCGCGCGGCCGCATCCTCCTCGTGGACGACAACCCCCTCACCATCCGCATGCTCGGGGAGTTCCTCGACCGCCAGGGCTTCCACGTGTCCATGTTCACCGACCCCCTCGAGGCCCTCCACGCCGACCTCCCCTTCCGGCCCGAGGTCGTCATCCTCGACGCCATGATGCCCACCCTCTCCGGCTTCGAGTTCGCCGGCATGCTCAAGCGGGCGCTCGGCGCGGGCATCCGGGTGGTGATGCTCACCGCCCTGGGCCGCGACGAGGACCGCGCCCTCGCCCTCGCCGCCGGCGCCGACGACTACCTCACCAAGCCCGTCCAGCCCGGGGAGCTCCTCCAGGCGGTCGGCCGCCACCTGCGCGCCGCGCGGGCCGGGCGCGCCGTCGAGGAGCTCGCCCGCACCCTCGCCGGCGCGGGCGCCCCCGAGGAGAAGATCGGCGCCGTGGTGGAGCGCCTCCGGCAAGAAGGCTTCATCCCCTGACCGCAGGGGCGGGTTTCAAACCCGCCCCCGCAAGATCCCCCATCGCCATGTCCACCTGTAGGGGCGAACGGCGTTCGCCCCCGCGGCACCGGATGAAAACGGGGCGGATGCCATCCGCCCCTACGGACGCCCGGGTTGCCGCCTCGAATGTAGGGGCGGTTCGCGAACCGCCCCTGCGGATACCGGATGCGGGGCGGGAAACCCTACCGCCGGAAGCGCCGCTTGATCGCCACGAGCAGGAGGCCGACCTGGATGGGGAAGAAGAGGCGCATGAACAAAGAAAGACCGCGCCCGAAGGGCGAGGCGGGGGCGTGCTCCTCCGGGCGCTGGAAGGTCACGTCCTGCAGGGTGAACTTGCCCGCCTGGTAGTAGGCCTCATACCAGGGAGCGGATTCGTCCACGCAGGGGTCCTCGATGAGGGGCGGGTCCTGGAGGATGCGGAAGGGGCGGTCGTCCTCCCGCACGCACGCGGCTTCGCCCGGGGGCCGGACCCACTTGGGCGCGTGGAAGACCCCGAAGCGCCCTTGCAGGAAGACGGCCAGGAGCAGGGAAACCAGGAGGACCGCCGCCGCCCTCGGGATGCGCTCGCCGAAGCCAGAAAGGAACTTGTAGGCATCCAGCATCACCGCCGAGAGCCGCTCCTTGTTCATCCAGTGCCGCCGTCTTCGGTACTCCATCTCGGCCCAGTGGAAATCCCCCGCCTCGGCGTAGTTGCGCTTGGTCTCGTAGTTGAGCTTGAGCTGCTGGCATTGAAGTTCGAGCCACTTGAATGCAGTCGAGGAGCGAGGCGGTTCGTAGCCACAAGCTTCTTTTGGCTCACAACGACCCAGAAAGACGATATTTCCGCGCTCATCCTGTGGCCAGGTGACGTCAACAAAGTTCAAGTTAGAGATGTCTGTGTAAAGAAAAAACGCCCGTTGCAGATCCACGGAATGGAAGAGAACGCGCTCGGGCTGCTCCAGGGTCATCCACTCGAAGTTGATGGCGGCGTTTTCGGAGGCCGGAAACACCCGGTGCGGGCCGCCCGGAGCGCTGGGATTCAATTCGCCAGAAAACGTGAGGCGGCCCTTCGCCGTCGCTTTGAAGAAACTGGCGCTTCCTAGAAATTTCGTTCTTTCAAAGCTAGCGCCCTCCCCGAAGGTGGCCTCATCGAACGACGCGCCCTCCCCGAACGTGGCCCCGCCGAACCACGCGCCCCCGCCGAAGGTGGCCCCGTCGAACGACGCCCGCTCGCCGAACCTGGCCCCGCCGAACGATGCCCCCTCGCCGAACGTGGCCCCGTCGAACGACGCCCTCTCGCCGAACGTGGCCTCGAAGAACGACGCCCTATCGCCGAACGTGGCCCTGTCGAACGACGCGCCCCCGCCGAAGGCGGCCCAGCGGAACGACGCCCTCTCGCCGAACGTGGCAAATGATAAATCGATGGGCGGGACCTTCCTGCCATTAAAAAACGAAGACCCCGCCGGGAAGACGAAGCCTCGACAATCAAGGAAGTTCTCTTTCTGTTCGTTCTCCGGTCGCCTTTTTCGTCGTTCTTCCGCGGCGTTCTCGATAGCTTTGTGATGGGGCGGATTTTCGGACTCCTCGACCAGCTTGGCGAAGCGTTCGTTGAAGACTTCCGTTTTCTGCTTCTTTCCTGCTTCTTCTTCCGGGGCCCAATGGAACACGCACACCTTGCCCGTCCCCGGTTGCTCGAACTTGGCGGGATGCAGGCATTGATACCCAGGCAGGCGCTCATGCCTGAACTGGCACCTCGCCGCTTCTTCCCCCACGTCACTGCCCCCTCATCAAATGAACGAATCCCTCCCATCCTCGGGGGCTTGCCCCTGCCGATCAAGGCCCTGGGTTGTCATTCAGGCCGCCTTCCCCCGCATCCCGGGC
>JBBTDR010000107.1:0-5880 GCA_038042665.1 Nitrospinota bacterium | reverse complement strand
ACGTGAAGTTCGGCTCCATCAGCGCCGACTGCCTGGAGTCCATCATCCCCAAACACTACTACAAGGACCGCCGGGAGCTCGTGCGCGACCTCTGCGAGGTGATGCACGCCGAGTTCACGCGCCTGGCGGAGGCCGGCTGCACCGTCTTCCAGGTGGAGGAGCCCTGGGTCCACCGCTTTGAGCACCACGAGGAAGACAAGGAGATGACCATGGAGTTCTACGTGGACGCCTTCAACCGGAGCGTCCGCGGCCTCAGGGAGAAGCTCGAGCTCTGGTGCCACACCTGCTGGGGCAACCCTGCCCAGCAGCGCTTCTACGACGCCGCCAAGAGCTACGCCCCCGCCCTCGACCACATGAACGCGCTCGACGTGGACGTCCTCACCTTCGAGTGCGCGAGCACCGGCGGGATGGACCTGGAAGCCATCGGGAAGAAAATCACGAAACCCAAGATCGCCATCGGGGTCATCAACCACCGGGGCCTCCAGGTCGAGCGCCCGGAAGAAGTCGCGGCCCTCATCCGCAAGGCCCTGAAATACATCCCCCCCGAGCGGCTGTGCGTCTCGACCGACTGCGGCTTCGGCCGCGAGGGCATGAGCCGCCGCCACGCCTTTTACAAGATGGTGGCCCTGGCGCGCGGGACGAACCTCGTCAAGAAGGAGCTGGGGCTCCCCGAGGCCCACATCCCCGCCGCCGACGGCAGGTTCGCCCTGGCGGACGAGGAGTAGGGGCGCATAGGGCCACAGGAACCAATAAGCAGATTCCTCGGGCCGATGGCCCTCGGAATGACATCAGGTGTTGGCTTCAACCCGCTGTCATTCCGAGCGAGCCTGTGCGAGCGAGGAACCTGCTTTCCGTTTTGGGTCTCGGCGATCTCTTACGGCGTCTTCTTGAGCAGCCCGGCCACAAACTCCCGCGTCCGCTCCGCCTACATCAGCTCCGGATGCTCCGCCCGGAGCCATTTCTCCACGTCCCGGCGGAGGGCCCGGGCGAGGGCCGTCATCTCCTTCGCCTCCTGCTCGGAGACCGCACCGGCGCGCTCGTATTCGCCGATGTTGCGCTTCTTCCTGAATTGGTCCAACTGAACGATGAGGCGGGACTCGGCCCCGACCGTGTGGGCGAGGGACTGAATGGCCCGGTAGTGATGGGCCTCCCGCGAGGGACGGAAGCCGCTGGCCGCCAGGGCCGCAGTGGCAGCTTGGAGGGCGGCATTGTAGGCGATGTTCAGCCTCCAATCCGGGCTGAGGCCGGGGGCTTGGCAGTCGGCCAGGTCGCGGTCGGCCACCCCCAGGAGATCGCGGATCTCTTCCGGGCTCGTCCGGTGCTCCCTCAGCCAGCCGTCAGCCAGCCAGTCTTTTAAGCTCACCCTCGTCCCCCACCAGGAAGATGCGCGGCGCACCCAGGACGCTCTTGAGGAAGTGGTGGCCCGCCGCCCGCCGCCGGCGGAACTCCTGCGGAGGGTACACCGTGGGGTTCACCTCGCGCCCCAGAGCGTCCTGGGCCGGAGCGAGGGCGGAGGCGACCTCGGCGAAGGTGGCGCTTCCCACCACGAGGAGGTCCACGTCGCTCCCCCGGCGCTCGTCCCCGCGGGCGAAGGAGCCATGGATGAAGGCGGCGCCGATCCGGTCCGCGAGGGGAAGAAGAGCGGCCCGGAGCACGTCCGCCACTCCCGCCGTCTTGACCAGCAGGCCCTTCAGCTCCCCGAAGACGGGGCAGTCCGGATTGGCCTGGAAATAGACCTGCCTTCCGCGCGTCCTCTTCCGCAATATGCCGACTTCGGCGAGTTGCTTGAGCTCGCGCTGGACCGCGCCCAGTCCGCTCCCCGCCGCGCGCGCGATCTGGCGCAGATAGAAGTCCTCCTCGGGATGCCCATAGAGGAGAGAGAGCACGGCACGGCGGGTCTTGCCGAAGAGCACGCGGCCGATGCTGGGGGCTGGGGCGTCCGTTCTCATATTGAGTACATATGTACTCATTTAAGGGTCATGTCAAGGCGGCCCGGTGACACCCCTAAGGCGTCTTCCTGAGCAGCCCGGTCACGAACTCCCGCGTGCGCTCCGCGATCGCCGGCCAGGCGAACCTCCCGGCCAGCTCGGAGGCGCCCCGGGCCAGCCGCTCCCGCCGCGCGGGGTCGTCCAGCAGGGCGGCCACCGTCCCGGCCAGCGCCGAGGCGTCCACGAAGGGGACCTGGGCGAAGTTCTCCCCCGCGCGGAAGTGCTGGGTGGGGACGCGGGGAGGGGTGCTCACCACCGGGAGCCTGTGGGCGAGGGCGGCCATGAGGCTCCCCCGGCGGGTGGAGATGCCCCCCTCGTAGGGGGCGAGGAAGAGGTCGGCCCCCAGGAGGAGGGCGCTCACCTCTCCCTCGGGCAGGTAGCCCGTCCATACAACCTCCTCGCCCAGCCCGCGCGAGCGCCCCCGCGCCTGGAGGCGCTCGTAGAAGCCCCCGTCGTCCGGGCGCCTCGCCCCGATCATGAACAGCCGGAAGACCCTGCCCTGCTTCTTCCACACCCCCGCCGCGTCGAGGAGCTGCTCCGCCCCCTTGCCCGGGTAGAAGAGGCCGAAGTGGGCGAGGAGGGCCGTCCCGGGGGCGAGGCCCCTCTCCTCCATCAGCCGCGCGCGGGCGAGCGCCCGGGCCTCGGCGTCCCGGCGCGGGGGCTCGACGTTCGCCCCGATGGGGATCTCCGCCGTCTTCCGCAGGAAGGGCCGCAGGTACCTGCGCAGGAGGTGGGTGATCTCCTCGTTGGTGGCGATGAGGGCGTCCGCCCCGGCGATCATGAGCCCCGCCCCCAGCTTGGAGGGGAGCGTGGACGTCCCCACCGTGTGCATCCCGAGCACGGTGGGGACGCCGGGCGCGAGGGCCTTCATGGCCAGGGGCAGCGCGTTGATCCAGGCGGGGGACGGCGGGTAGAGGTCCGGGGCGTACTGGACGAGGAGGGCGTGCGCTCCCTCCTCCCGGCAGGCGCGGGCGATGGCCCGCACGGCGCGCGGGCCCCACTCGCCCGCGATCCGCAGGACCTTCCCCTCGGGCCTCCGCTCCGGCCCCCGGTAGTCCAGGCTGGCGAGGACGACGGTCTCGGTCCCCCCCGCCGCGAGGGCGGCGGCCAGGCGCTGGGTGTAGTCCCCCACCCCGCAGGGCTGGGCGTTCGGGGGGAAGCTCGGGTTGAGGACGGCGAGGCGCAGCGGCATGGGAGGCTAGCCCGCCGGGGCGGCGGCGGGGGCCTTCGCGCCGGAGCGCTCCACCCCGAGGGCGGCCCGCAGGGCGTCCCCGCCCAGGGTCTCCTGCTCGAGGAGGCGCGCGGTGAGCTTCTCCAGATCGTCCCGGCGGCCGTGGAGGATGGCCTGGGCGCGCTGGTAAGAGGCGGCGATGATCTTCTCCACCGCCTCGTCCACCTCGCGCAGGGTGGCCTCGCTGATGGAGGATGGCCCCGTCTGCGGGGAGAAGGTGTTCCCCAGGAAGAGGGGCCGGGACTCGGTGCGCAGGGACTGGGGCCCGAAGCGCTCGCTCATCCCGTACTCGGTGACCATGGAGCGGGCGATGTCGGTGGCGCGCTGGAGGTCGTTCTGGGCCCCGGTCGAGACCTCGCTGAAGACCTCCTCCTCGGCGGCGCGCCCGGCCAGGAGGACGGTGATGCGATCCTCCAGCTCGGTGCGGGAGAGGAGGTAGCGGTCCTCGGTGGGCCGCTGGAGGGTGTAGCCCAGGGCCCCGATGCCCCGGGGGATGATGGAGACCTTCTGGACCGGGTCGGCCGTCCCGACGAGCTCGGCGGCCATGGCGTGGCCCAGCTCGTGGTAGGCCACCCGCTTGCGCTCCTCGGGGGTCATGACGCGGGACTTCTTCTCGAGCCCCGCCGCGATGCGCTCGAAGGCTTCCTCGAAGTCGGCCATGGTGACGGAGTCGCGGTTGTGCCGCGCGGCGCGCAGGGCGGCCTCGTTGGCCAGGTTGGCCAGGTCCGCCCCGGAGAGGCCGGGGGTCATCTCGGCGATGCGGTCGGAGTTCACGCCGGGATGGAGCGTGAGGCCGCGCACGTGAACCTTCAGGATCTGCTTCCTCCCCTCGAGGTCGGGCCGGTCCACGAGGACGTGCCGGTCGAAGCGGCCCGGGCGCATGAGGGCGGGGTCGAGGATCTCGGGCCGGTTGGTCGCGGCCAGGATGATGACCCCCTTGCGGGTGTCGAAGCCGTCCATCTCGACCAGGAGCTGGTTCAGGGTCTGCTCCCTCTCGTCGTGGCCCCCCATGACGCCGCCCATGCCGCGCGCCTTCCCAAGGGCGTCCAGCTCGTCGATGAAGACGATGCAGGGAGCCTTCTCCACCGCCTGGGCGAAGAGGTCGCGCACCCGGGCGGCGCCCATCCCGACGAACATCTCGACGAACTCCGAGCCGCTGATGCTGAAGAAGGACACCCCGGCCTCCCCCGCCACGGCCCTGGAGAGGAGCGTCTTGCCGCACCCGGGCGGGCCCACCAGCAGCACCCCGCGGGGGATCTTGCCCCCCAGGCGCAGATAGCGCTCCGGGTTCTGGAGGAAGTCCACCACCTCGGCCAGCTCCTCCTTGGCCTCGTCCACCCCGGCCACGTCGGTGAAACGGACCCCCACCTCCCGCTCGGCGTAGATCTTGGCCTTGTTGCGGCCGAAGGCCATCACCCCCTGGCCCGGCCCCATCTTCCGGAGCACGAAAGCGTAGATGGAGAACAAGATGGCGAGCGGCAAGACCCAGGTGCTGAAGAAGGTGACGACCCAGGGCGGCTCGTACTGGCCCTGGAAGGTGACGCCGGCGTCCTCCAGCGTCTTGATGAGGCCGGGGTCCTCCACCTTGGCGGTCTCGAAGAAGCGGCCCGCCCCCTCGGCGCCCGCCGCCTTGAAGCGGCCCCGGAGGCGGTCCCCCAGGATGTCCACCCGCTCGACCTTGCCCTCGCGGGCGAGCTTGCGGAACTCGTTGTAGGGGATGCGCTGGAACTGCGCGCCCGGGAAGAAGAGGGACTGGATCATGTACATGATCAGGAAGATGAACAGGAAGTACCAAAGGGAGAATTGGGCTTTCTTGTCCATTCGGGAGGCCCTCCCCCGTCCTGCGGATGGCCCGGCAAAGCGCGCCCGGGAGGGCGCCACCCGGCCAGCATATCAAATTCCCAGCCCCGCGTCCGGGGGCGGGGGGAGGGGTCCGCCGGGGGCGAATGACGGCCATGAGCCCCCTCCGCATTTTGGCTGTATAATATCTTCCATCAACATCGCTGGAGGGAAATCCGGGCGCACCACCGGGAGGAGAGGGCCGGTTTCTCCCCTCCGTCGTCGAAAGGGGCGGTCGCATGGCTTCTGAGCGCGTCGAGCGCAGGCTGAGCGCCATCCTGAGCGCCGACGTCAAGGGCTACAGCCGCCTCATGGGGGAGGACGAGGAGGCGACCGTCCGCACGCTGACCTCCCTCCGGAAGACCAACGCTTCCTTCATTGAGAAGTACGGCGGGAGGGTGGTGGATTCCCCCGGGGACAACATGCTGGTGGAGTTCCCCAGCGTGGTGGAGGCCGTGAAGTGCGCCGTCGAGATTCAGGCCCACCTGCTGGAGTTGAACGCCGAGCAGCCGCCCGAGCGGCGGATGGAGTTCCGGATCGGGATCAACCTGGGGGACGTGATCGCCGACGGCGACCGGATTTACGGCGACGGGGTGAACATCGCCGCCCGCCTGGAGAGCCTGGCCGAGGGGGGCGGCGTCTGCATCTCGGGGACGGTGTACGATCAGGTGGTTCACAAACTCAATCTGCAATGTGAATTCATGGGCGAGCAGGCGGTCAAGAACATCGCCCGGCCGGTCCGGGCCTACCGCGTGCTGCTGGAGCCCGGGACCGCCGGGGTGGAGCGGGCGGCTGGCAGAGCCGCCGGCGGGTGGAAGCTGC
>JBBTDR010000106.1:0-3677 GCA_038042665.1 Nitrospinota bacterium | reverse complement strand
GAGGAGCTCCAGCAGCCGCTCCGCCGGGTGTTTTCTGTGGCCGATGGTCCAGAGGCGGGGGAGAGTCACATCCCCAACCCCTCCATCACCCGCGCCGCCAGCTCGCAGCCCATGTGGAAGACGTCGAGCCTAAGGTTCTCGTCCGGGGCGTGGGAGTTGGTGTCGGCGTTGGCGAGGGGGAGCCAGACCGAGGGGATGCCGAGGTCCCGGGTGAAGACGCTGTCGGGCACGCTGCCGCCGAAGTTGGGGTAGACGACGGGCTTCTGGCCCTCCCATTCAATCGCCCGGATGATTTTTTGAATGAGGGGATGGCCGGCCGGGGTCTTGCTCGGCTCGAAGGTGGCGAGCTTGCGCACCTCGATGTCCCCGAACCCCTCCTTCTTCAGGAAGGCGCACACATCCGCGTAGAGCTTGTGGGGGTCCTGGTCCACGACGAGGCGGAAGTCCACCTTGGCCCGGGCGGAGCCTGGGATGACGGTCTTCATCCCCTCCCCTGAGTAGCCCCCCTGGAAGCCGCAGATGTTGAGGTTGGGCTCGGTGAGGGTCTTCTTGTAGAAGGCCTCCATGCCGGCGATGCGGCTGGCCCCCTCCCCCAGGGCGGCCCGGAGCTCGGAGGCGGGGTCGGGGATGCCGGCGAGGGCCTCCTGGTCGGCCTTCCCCAGCGGGCGCACCGCGTCATAGAAGCCCGGCACCCGCACCCGCCCCTCCGGCCCCCTGAGCGCCTGGACCGCCTGCATCAAGCGCCAGAAGGGGCTCTCGACCGCCCCGCCGTAGCCCCCCGAGTGGAGGTCCTTCCCCGCCCCCCGGGCCACGAGCTCGAGGTAGAGCAGCCCCCGGCACCCCAGGGCCAGGGTGGGGCGGCGGGAGGGGTGGAGGCTCCCGTCCGAGGAGCAGGCGATGTCGGCCTGGAGGAGGCCGCGGTTCTCCACCACGAACTCCCGCAGGTGGGTGGAGCCCACCTCCTCCTCCCCTTCGATGAGGAACTTGAGGGTGATGGGCAGGGGCGTGCCCGTGGCCTTGAAAGCCTCGGCCGCCTTGAGCTGGGCGAAGTGCTGGCCCTTGTTGTCCCCCGAGCCCCGGGCGTAGAGGCGCCCCCCGCGCACCTGGGGCTCGAAGGGGGGCGAGGTCCAGCCCTCGGCCATGTCGGCGGGCTGGACGTCATAGTGGCCGTACACCAGGAGGACGGGCGCCCCGGCGGGGCCCTTCACCTCCCCATAGACCACTGGCTGGCCCCGGGTGGGGAGGATGCGGGCCTCGACCCCCGCCCCCCGCATGAGCCCGGCCAGGTGCCCGGCGGCCTCGCGCACCCCGGTGTTCAGGGTGCTGACGGAGGGGAGGCGGAGGTAGCCGGTGAGTTGCTTGAGGTTCTCCTCGCGGCGGGAGCGCAGGTGATCGACGACGGCGGACATGGCCTTCTCCAGGAGGGGCTCCGGGGGGAGCCGTTGCCGAATCGGGTCCGATTATGCTCTCATGCGCCGCGGCTTGGAGGAAGCGGCCGCCCCCAAGGAGAGAGGAAGCCCTTGTCCCCCTGGAACGCCATCCGCAGCGCCCGCCGCGCCTTCCCGCTCCGGCGGATGCTCCTCCTCGCCCTGCTCTCTTTCCTGGGGGCGAGCTGCGCGCACCCCCTGCCCCTGGGGCTGGTGCCCCCGACGCCCGCCACCCACAACGTGGCCGAGGAGGAGATGGCCCTCCCGGCCAGCGTGCCGGGGATGAGCGTCGAGGCCCACCTCGCCCGGCCCGAGGCGCCCGAGGGCGCGAGCTTCCCCTGCGTGATCCTCCTGCACGGCAAGGGCGGGTGGTGGCGGGCCTACACGCGCTACGCCCGCGAGCTCGCCTCCCGGGGCATCGCCGCTCTCACCCTCAACTACTACTCCGTCCACCACGTCGACCTCGACGGCTGGAAGACCCCCTTCGCCGAGCGCAAGGAGCAATTCGAGGGCCAGAACCAGGACATCGCCCTGGCCACGGCGCACTTCGCCCGGAACCCCCTCTGCGCCGGGGGCAAGGTGGGGGTCGTCGGCTTCTCCCTGGGGGCGGACAAGGCCTTCCGGGCCGCCGCCGCCGTGCCCGAGGTGAGCGCCGTGGTGGCCTACTACGGGCCCTACGACTACGTCTCCTACATCCAGGAGCGGGTGAACCCCCTCCTCCTCATCTTCGCCTCGGACGACCTCCGCCGCTGGAAGACCTACATGGAGGAGAACAGCCCCATCCGCCTGGCCCCCAAGACCCGTGCCCCGGCCTTCCTCCTCCACGGGGTGGAGGACGCCGTCGTCCCCGTCCAGCAGAGCGTCCGGATGATCGAGGCCCTCCGCCAGCGCGGGAGCACGGTGGACATCAAGTTCTACGAGGGGGTGGGCCACAACTTCGTCCTCCGCCGGGGCCCCTCCGAGGTCCGGGACGACTCGGTGCGCCTGGCCATCGCCTTCCTCCTCCAGCACCTGCCCGCCGCCGGGCGGTTGCCCGCCGCCCAAGCCCAGGGCGGGGCCGCTCCCGCCTCCTCCTCCCTCCCCGGCTCGGGGGGCTGAGCCCGCCGGAATCCGTGAAACCCCGGCCCATTCAATGGGCCGGGACGCGGGGGCCCGGAAAGGTTTCCCCCGCCCTGGCCTTCCGGTAATATCCCTTGCGTGAGAGCGCAGCCTGGGGAAGGCCCTCGGCAGGTCCACGCTTGAGGAAAGAGATGCCCGAAAGGACAGAGACGCTCGACAGGACGGAGATGCCCGGCGCCGCAGCCATCCAGGACCTCCGCAAGAAGCACTACAACGCCACCCTCGTGGACATACGGAAGGCCCACGACACCCTCTGGTGCTTCCGGGTCAAGCCCGACTTCCCCATCCCCCATTTCCACCCCGGCCAGTACACCACCCTGGGGCTGGGCCTGTGGGAGCCCCGCCGCAAGGAGGCCATGCCCGAGACCGGCCTGGACGGGAAGAAGGTCCTCCGGCTGGGGCGGCGGGCCTATTCCGTCTCCCACCCCGTCGTCATGGACGGGGACGGCGCCCTCGCCCCCGAGGGGCTGGACTACCTGGAGTTCTACATCGTCATGGTGACGGGCAACGAGGGCGAGCCCGCCCCGCTCCTCACCCCCCGCCTCTTCCTCCTCGGCGAGGGCGACCGGCTCTACATGGGGGAGAAGTTCACCGGCGAGTACACCCTCGATCCCATGGAGGACCTTCGCCGCCGCGGCGACTCCCTGGCCGTCTTCGCGGGCACCGGCACCGGCGAGGGCCCCCACAACTTCATGATCTGGGAGCTCCTCCGCTCGGGCTTCCAGGGGCGCATCGCCTCCATCGTCTGCGTCCGCTACAAGAGCGACCTGGCCTACGAGGAGATCTACCGCAAGCTCGAGAAGAAATATCCCAACCTCTCCTACCACGCCCTCACCACCCGCGAGGCCGACACCCTCCACCACAAGGTCTACGTCCAGGACTACATCGCCTCGGGCAAGTTCGAGAGCGACCTCGGCCGGAAGATGGACCCCGCGGACACCCACCTCTTCATGTGCGGCAACCCCGCCATGATCGGCATCCCCAAGATCCGCGAAGGCCAGAAGATCTGGCCCGAGGGAAAGAAGGGGGTCATCCAGATCATGGAGGAGCGCGGCTTCCGGATGGACGTGGGCAAGGCGCGCGGGAACATCCACTTCGAAAAATACTGGTAGCCGG
Source organism: Nitrospinota bacterium (assembly GCA_038042665.1). Lineage (GTDB taxonomy): Bacteria > UBA8248 > UBA8248 > UBA8248 > UBA8248 > 2-12-FULL-69-37. Next base: position 15 of record JBBTDR010000106.1, on the reverse strand, counting down.
GAGCCCCGCCGCCGG
>JBBTDR010000105.1:0-4078 GCA_038042665.1 Nitrospinota bacterium | reverse complement strand
GGAACGGATCCTCGCCCTGCTGGACCTGAGGGTCAGGGACGAGAGGCACGGGCACTGACGCATCTCCGGGGCCTCCCGGCGCGGCCGGAAGCGCGGAGCCTGAGCGCCACCGCCAATCCCGCGCCGCACGGCCTCGGCGGGGTGGCTGAGGAGAAAGAGCGGGCGGGGGTCATGGGTATGGGGGGTAGATTTAGATTGTCATTCATAGAGGAATGACAGGTTGACGGGCCTTCATTGCCCCGCTGGTCAACGCAAAAGGTCAGCCTCGGGCTTTTCGCCTCGGCCGGGCACTCGGGTCAGGCTTGGCCCGGCGTGCCTTCTTGCTCTGGATGCCGATGATGTCCGCCACCGCCCGGAGCGTCCGGTTGACCGACTCCCGGTCCGGGAACACCTCCGCCACGTCGGGGTCGAGAACCACGACGTTGCTCCCCTCGGCGTAGCGCCGCGCGTACTTCCCGCGCACCCCGCCGCTGAAATCGTATTCCTTGCGCATGTCATCACTTGAACGCTCACGGCGTCCCTTCTTCATACTCCCTCCCGTAGTCGTGCGGCGTGACGTGAACACATAGGTTAGGTAGCATCAAACAATGCGCTTCCAACGTTTGAACGCCTCTACATCCTGAGTCGACAACTCAAACCACTCCCCTTCTCCGCGCTTACCGCCGAACCTATTGTGCCAATACTTTTCAACCCCAATTGGATCGTCCGTCTCAATGCTGTGAATAGTCCTCGGGGGTACTGGAATCTTGACTGAGAGTTCGCTACTCCGGCGTCCGACAGAATTCGTTCGTCCAATCTTGTAATGCCGCCCTGATTTCATCAGGTAGACGAATTCAGTGGCGATCTTTCGCTTTGTCTTGCGTCCTGGTTCCGCACCCTGCACCGTGGCTTGTGTGTGCCCAGCACAAAGCTTCAAAACGTCCTCGAAACCTGATTTGCGCTGACAGTAAGTAACGACCTCTTCGATCAGCTTTTCTTTCCCCCCAAACCTACGAAACACATTATAACTCGGGAATGACTTGTCTCTCTTAGTCTTGCGTCGAATTTCACCTCCCACAGGAATCTTTCCCAACTCTCGGATCAGGTCGATGTAGTCCTGTATCACTGCCTCGTTGGCCATTCTGCTTTGGAATCGATTCGGAGCGAAACCCGCTTCCTCCAGCGCATTACCCCATGCCAGCCAAATGTGCGGATACCAGTCACTCATCTTGATGCCGGTTTCACGCTCGAAAACTTTCCGACCTGGGGTTTTCCCATTTGCGATAGCAAGGCGTTTTATTTCGTCAATAATGCGGCGCTTGTCGATCATCATCCTTGCTCCCTAACCATTGCTCCATGGCTTCGCAATAAGATTTGGCCAAGGGCTCCCGACCCGCTCTCCACCCTCTGTTTATTTCATGCGAAAGAATATAGCATAAAATTTCAAATACTTACCATGAGAACCTCGCTCAAAACCCCCTGTGCTATGGTAAGGAAAAGGACCTATCGTGCCTCGCTGAACGGACTTAAATCATGCCCTTCCCCCGCCCCATCATCGTCGTGAGCCAGTGCCTGGAGCTTGAGCCCTGCCGCTGGGACGGGGAGCGCATCCCCTTCGGCTTCCTGCATCGCCCCGGGCCGAAGGCCTGGAAAAACAGACATCCCCGCTTGCCCCGGGGGGGGCGGGGGTGGTACTCATTCGGGGCCGGTCCCGGCGGCATGCCCCCTCACCGAACCGGCTTGCGGAGGAACCCCATGAAGGCGGTGCGCTTCCACGAGCATGGCGGGCCCGAGGTGCTCCGGGTGGAGGAGGTGCCCCAGCCCGAGCCCGGCCCCGGCGAGGCGCTCGTCGAGGTCAAGGCGGTGGGGCTCAACCACCTGGACCTCTGGATGCGGCGGGGGCTCCCCGGCCTCAAGATCGAGATGCCCCACATCGGGGGGAGCGACTTCACCGGGGTGGTCCGGGCCCTGGGCCCCGGCGCGGGCGGCTTCAAGGAGGGCCAGCGGGTGATCGGCTACCCCGTCCTCTCCTACGGCGGGGTGCCCTACTACCTGTGCGACGACCCCCCGCCGGGCGCCTTCGCCCTCATCGGGGAGCAGACGAACGGGGGCTGCTGCGAGTTCATCCGGGTGCCCGCCCCGAACCTCCTCCCCTTGCCCGAGAAGCTCTCCTTCGAGGAGGGCGCGGCCGTGCCCGTTGTCTTCATCACCGCCTGGCGGATGCTCACCGAGCGGGCCGCCCTGCGGCCGGGGGAGACCCTCCTCGTCCAGGGCGCGGGGAGCGGGGTGGGATCGGCGGCCATCCAGATCGGCAAGCTCCTGGGCGCCCGGGTGATCGCCTCGACCAGCACGCCGGAGAAGATGGAGCGCGCCCGCGCCCTGGGGGCGGACGAGGTGATCAACTACCGGCGGGAGTCCATCAGCTCCCGGATGCGCGAGCTGGCGGGCCGGGAGGGCGCCCACGTCGTCTTCGAGCACGTCGGCGAGGCCACCTGGGAGGAGAGCGTGAAGAGCGCCGCCTACCACGGGCGCATCGTCACCTGCGGGGCCACCACGGGCTTCCAGGGCAGGACGAACCTCACCCTCCTCTTCGCCAAGCAGCTCTCCCTGCTGGGGAGCACCATGGGGAGCCTGGCCTGCTTCAAGAAGGTGCTCCGCTTCCTGGGGGAGGGGAGGCTCCGGCCCGTGGTGGACCGGGTGCTGCCCCTCGGGGAGTGCCGGAGGGGCCACGAGGCCCTGGAGGCCGGCGAGCAGTTCGGGAAGATCGTGCTCCGCGCGGGGGGCTGAGGGGCGCCGACGGCCGGGTGGTGGAAAGGGCCTGAATTCGCTAGAATTGCCGCATCATCAAGGACCCCCGCCAGGGGGAATCTTTCAGCCGGTGCCAAAGAGGATGTAGGCCGCATGGCAATCGTCGGGGTCCTGGTCGTGTTCGGAGCCGTCGTCGGCGGCTACCTCATGGAGCACGGGGAGCTCGCCGTCCTGTTCCAGCCGGCGGAGGTCGTCATCATCTTCGGCTCCGCCTTCGGCGCCATCCTGATCTCCACCCCGATGAAGGTCCAGACCGCGATCTTCGGCGGGGTCATGAAGGTCCTCACCGGCAAGACCATCAAGAAGACCGATTACCTCGAGCTCCTCACCATGCTCAGCGAGATCTTCCAGATGGCGAAGAAGGACGGCCTCCTCGTCCTCGAGGCCCACGTGGAGAAGCCCGAGTCGAGCAGCCTGTTCAAGAAGTATCCCGGCTTCATGGAGCACCACCATGCGGTGGACTTCCTGACCGACTCGGCCAAGATCATCATCGTGGGCGGCGTCGCCTCCCACGAGCTCGAGGCCCTCATGGACTCGGACATCGAGATCCACCACGAGGAATCCGCCCGGGCGCCGGGCGTGCTGAACAAGGTGTCCGACTCCATGCCGGGGCTGGGGATCGTGGCCGCGGTGCTCGGCATCATCCTCACCATGAGCGTGATCGACGGCCCGCCCGCCGAGATCGGGCACAAGGTGGGCGCCGCCCTCGTCGGCACCTTCCTCGGCATCCTCGCGGCCTACGGGTTCCTCTCGCCCCTGGCGGCCGGTATGGAACTGCTCAACCAGGACGAGGCCCAGTACATCCAGTGCATCAAAGCGGGCCTTTTGGCCTTCGAGAAGGGGCTCTCCCCCATGATCGCCCTCGAGTTCGCCCGGCGCTCCATCGCGGGCTCGGAGCGTCCCGGCATGAAGGAACTCGAGGACGTCCTCCGGAAGAAGAAGTAGGCCATGGCCGAGGAAAATTTCAAACTCGAGAACCGGCCCATCATCGTCAAGAAGATCAAGAAGGGCCACGGCGGCCACCACAGCTCGGCGTGGAAGGTGGCCTTCGCCGACTTCATGAGCGCCATGATGGCGCTCTTCCTCGTGCTCTGGCTCGTCAACTCGAAGAAAGAGGTCAAGCAGGCGGTCGGAGCCTACTTCCGGGATCCGCCGAGCATCTTCTCCTCCATGAGCAGGGGCGGGGCCGGCATCCTGGAGGGCGGGTCCGGCGGGCAGGCGAGCCCCAAGAGCGGGGTCGAGGACCTCGCGCCCGAGAAGCAGCAGGAGCTGAAGGAGAAGGTCTTCAAGG
>JBBTDR010000104.1:0-8843 GCA_038042665.1 Nitrospinota bacterium | reverse complement strand
CCCCGGCGGGGAGAGCCCCGGCGGAGGGAGGGGGGGGCGGCTTGGCGGGATTGACCGTCGAGGAGATGGAGCGGCGGCTCATCCTCGATACTCTTGGGAAAATGAACGACAACCGCACCCGGGCCGCCGAGATGCTGGGGATCAGCATCCGCACCCTGCGGAATAAGCTCAAGGAGTACGAGTCGCGGGCTTCCTAAAGGCCCCCGGCGGAGTCAACCTTCTGACGCTTCTCCCCCGGGGGAGGGGGGAAAGGCTCCTTCCGCAAGCCAGAGGGAGTGGCTGGGGTTGATACGGTAAATTATTGATATTCAATTGGTTTTTGTTGTTTCGCGTTGGTTTTTGCGATTGGTACCGCTTTTGCTTCCCCTCGGTTCGGCTTCCGCTCTCGCAGTGCGGGGGATGGCCTGACGGAGGGTTGACATGAACGGACCGAGCCTGTTCAGCGACACCATGTATGCCTTCGAGCGGACGCTCGATTTCCGCTCGATGCGCCACAACGTCGTCTCCACCAACCTCTCCAACGCCGACACCCCCGGCTTCACGGCCAAGGACGTCCAGTTCGAGAGCGTCCTGCGCCGGGCCCTCGAGAAGGACCGGGGCATCGCCTTGGCCCGCACCCACGCCAACCACATCGAGGGGGGGAGCCAGGTGGACATCCTCACCACCGCCGAGCCCGAGATCGTCAAGGCGGAGTCCCCCGTCGCGTCCTTCGACGGCAACACCGTCTCGGTGGACGCCGAGATGTACAAGCTCACCCAGAACAGCCTGCTCTACCAGACGGAGACCGACGTCCTCGCCCGCCTGTTCGCGGGCCTGAAGTACGCGGTCACTGAGGGAGGTAGCATCTGATGGATATCTTCCAGGCCATGCAAATCAGCGCCTCGGGGCTCGCCGCCCAGCGGCTGCGGATGAACATCCTGGCCTCCAACCTGGCCAACGCCAACACCACCAAGACCCCCGAGGGAGGGCCCTTCCGCCGCAAGGACGTCTCCTTCGAGCCCGTCGGCCTCTCGGCCCTCAACCCCGCCGCCAACGAGGGCAGGGTGAGCTTCGAGTCCGAGTTCGAGCGCCAGCTCCAGGGGGTCCAGGTGGGCCAGATCGTCCAGGACGCCCGCGAGCCCCGCAAGGTGCACGACCCCACCCACCCCGACGCCGACAAGGAGGGCTACGTGGCCATGCCGAACATCAACACGATCTCGGAGATGATCGGCATCATGAACTCCCAGCGCTCCTACGAGGCGGGCGTCACCGCCATCAACGCGGGCAAGGCCATGATCAACAAGGCCTTGACCATCGGCAAGTAACCCCCGGAGGAGAAAGGAGGCGGCCATGGCCCAGATCAACCTCATCCCGGTCCCGCAGGTCCCCGTCGCGGGGGGCGCCTCCCTCGGCCTCGGCGCCGGTGCGCCCGGGCCCGCCGCGCCCGCGCAGGGCGAGAGCTTCGGCTCCCTGCTCTCGAACCTGCTCAAGACCACCAACGACCAGCAGCTCCAGGCGGGCGACGCGAGCCAGGGCCTCCTCACGGGCGAGAGCAAGAACATCCACGAGACCATGATCGCCCTGGAGAAGGCCAACATCTCGTTCCGCTTCTTGAACCAGGTCCGGAACAAGGCCATCGAGGCCTACCGGGAGATCCAGCGGATGCAGATGTAGCCGGGCCGGGCCTGCCCCGAGGGGGCCGGCAGCGGCGGGGAGAGACCGATGGGAAGCGCTCTAGGCCGGTTGCTCAGCCAGTTCCAGGACCTGGTCGCCGATATGCCCGCCTCGCGGCGGGCGGCGGTCCTCATCTTCCTGGGGCTGATCATCTCCTCGATGATCGCCCTGATGATGTGGGCCCGCCAGCCGGACTTCCAGGTGCTCTACTCGGGCCTCTCCCAGCCGGATTCGGCCTCCGTCGTCGCCCGCCTGCGCGACAAGCGGGTGCCCTTCAAGCTGGAGGCGGGCGGGGCGGCCATCCTCGTCCCCGCCGGCGAGGTCCACGAGGCCCGGCTGGCCCTGGCCGAGGAGGGGATCCCCTCGGGCGGCGGCGTCGGCTTCGAGATCTTCGACCGCTCCACCCTGGGGGTGACCGACTTCGTCCAGCGGGTGAACTACCAGCGCGCCCTCCAGGGCGAGCTGGCGCGGACCATCGGCCAGATCCGGGGAGTCGAATCCGCCCGGGTCCACATCGTCATGCCCGATCGGTCCTTGTTCGCCGAGCAGCAGCGCAAGCCCAGCGCCTCGGTCGTCATGAAGCTGGCCGGAGGGGCCGTGTTGCCCCCCAACCAGGTGAAGGCTGTCGTTCATTTGGTGGCCAGCTCCGTCGAGGGGCTGGACTCCAGGAACGTCACGGTGGTGGACGCCCGGGGGAACATCCTCGCGGGCGGGCGGCCCGAAGCGGAGGAGCAGTTCCTCACCGCCTCCCAGATGGAATTCAAGGCCCAGATGGAGCGCCGGCTGGAGGACCGCGTCGAGTCCATGCTGGTCAAGGTGGTGGGCCCGGGGCGGGCGGTCGCCCGCGTGGACGTGGAGCTGAACATGCGCCGGGTCGAGCGCACGCGCGAGCTGTTTGACCCCGAGAAGCAGGTGGTGCGCAGCGAGCGCCGCTCGAAGGAGAGCTCCGAGAGCGGCCAGGCGGGCGCCGGCGGGGTGCCGGGCGTCCAGTCCAACGTCCCCGCCAGCGAGCAGGCCGCCGCCGGCCGTCTCCAGCAGGCCGGCCAGCTCAGTCAGCAGAAGAACACCCGGGTCAACGAGACCGTCAACTACGAGATCGACAAGACCGTCGAGCGGGTCGTCGAGCCCATGGGCGACCTGCGCCGGGTTTCGGTCGCCGTCATGGTGGACGGCACCTACACCCAGCCCGCGGGCGGGGGCCAGCCGCAGTTCCAGCCCCGCGGCCAGGCCGAGATCGCGAACTTCACCCAGCTCGTGAGCGCCGCGATCGGCTTCAACCAGCAGCGCGGCGACACCATCCGGGTCATGTCCGTGCCCTTCCAGGTCCCCTCGGCGGAAGCCGGCGAGGGCGCCACGGCCCAGCAGGCCTTCGTCCTCACCCTGGCCAAGTACGTCATGGGCGTGGTCGCCCTGGCGCTGATCTTCCTCTTCGTGATCCGGCCCCTCCTCGCCTGGGTCGCCGCCCTGGAGCTCAGGGCCCGGCCCGGGCGCGAGGGACTGGCGGCCGGCCCCGAGGGCATGCTGCCCGCGGGCGTGATGGCCCAGCTCCAGGCGGCCGCCCCCGAGGCCGTGAAGACGGCCCAGCAGCTCGAGATCGAGGAGGCGCGCGTTATCTACGAAGAGGTGTATAATTTCGTGTCGGAGAGCCCGGACCGGACGGCGGACTTGCTCCGGGGCTGGATCAAGGAGCGGCCCGGCTAGGCCTCGCGGCCGGCCAGGGGGGGCGGTGAGGGGTTTCGGGCTTGACACGGGAGGGCGGGTCAAATGGCCAGGGCGGCATCGGTCGATAAGCTGAACGGATCGGAGAAGGCGGCCATCCTCCTCCTCAACGTCGGCGAGGAGCTCGCGGCCAAGGTCCTCCAGAAGATGGCCGAGGACGAGATCCAGCACCTGGGCAACTACATGGCCTCCATCGGCGTGGTGGCCCACGACACCGCCAAGAAGGTGAACCAGGAGTTCCTCGCCCGGCTCGCCGGCGGCCCCTCCCGCGGCTTCAACGTGGGCAACGTCGCCAGCGTCCGCAAGCTCCTCGAGGCCGCCCTGGGCGCGGAGCAGGCCGAGGGCGTCATCGCCAACCTCAGCGTGCCCACCGAGGAGGCGGGCATCGAGACCCTGCGGCTCCTCGACTCGAAGACCATCGCCAACTTCCTCAAGAACGAGCACCCGCAGACCGTCGCCCTCATCCTCGCCCACCTGGAGCCGGAGAAGTCGAGCGACGTCCTCAGCTACCTCTCCGAGACCATCCGGGGCGAGGTGGCCTACCGCATAGCCACCCTCGATCGCATCCCGCCCGGCGTCATCAACGACCTCGACACCATCCTGGGCAACGAGCTGGCCGCCAGCGGCAGCGGCCAGAGCCAGATGGTGGGCGGCGTGGCCTCGGTGGCCGAGCTGCTGAACCACGTGGACAAGGCGAACGAGAACCTCATCATCTCCAAGATCGAGGAGCTCAACCCCGAGCTGGCCGACAACATCCGCCAGCTCATGTTCACCTTCGACGACCTCGTCTTCGTGGACGACCGCGGCATCCAGCTCATCCTCCGCGAGGTGAGCAACGAGGAGATGACCATCGCCCTCAAGGGCGCGGGCGACGAGGTCAGGGAGAAGCTCTTCAAGAACCTCTCCGAGCGCGCGGCCGCGATGATCAAGGAAGACCTCGAGGCCATGGGCCCCGTGCGCCTGAGCGACGTCGAGAAGTCCCAGCAGAGCATCGTGCGCATCGCCAAGAAGCTCGAGGACGAGGGCAAGATCGTCATCGCTCGCGGCGGCGCCGGCGACGTGTTCCTCTAACCGGGGGCCTGCGCCTTGACCGGGATGATGTTCTCCTCCGAGGAAGTCAAGCCCTTCGCCTTCGGCCGTCTCGAGGGCAAGGACATCCCCGAGGACCAGCGGGTCATCTCCATCTTCCGGAAGAAGCGGGAGGATGAGGATAAGAAGCGGGAGGAGCAGCAGCGCCTCCAGCAGGCTGCTTCCGAGAAAGAGCATGCGCCCAAGCCCCCCGCCGGCAAGGCCCCCGCCCCGAAAACCCCCGTCCCCAAGGCCCCGCCCGCGAAGGCGGCGCCCGCCGCTCCCGGGGCCGAGGCTCCCGCCCCGGAGGACGGGGCCACGGCCGAGGAGGCCTTGCCCGTCCCCAAGCTCCACCTGCGCCCCCGCAAGCCCACCCGGGGGAACTTCAAGGCCATGGTCAGCGGCGAGGGGCGCCCGAAGGGGACCTTCACGGGCTTCACCGCCGCCAAGGCCCCCGGGCCGGACGGGGTGCGCGCCCTCCTCCTCGACTCCGAGCGCGAGGCCGAGGAGGAGGCCGAGAAGACCGCCGCCCAGAAGCGCGAGGAGCTCATGCAGCAGGCCCGCGCCGAGGCGGCGGCCCTCAAGGAGCGCGCCCGGGCCGAGAGCCAGAAGCAAGGCTACGATGAGGGACTGGTCAAGGCCCGCGCCGAGGTGCGCGCCGAGCTCATGCCCGTCCTCGAGAAGTTCGCCAAGGAGATCCAGGGCCTGGCGAACGCGCGCGCCGAGGTCCTCCGCGCGGCGGAGCGGGAGATCCTCGAGCTCGCCCTGCTGATCGGAAAGAAGGTCCTCCACGCCGAGCTCAGGCTCCATCCCGAGGCGGTGGCCCAGGTGGTGCGCCACGCCCTGGGCCGGGCCATCGGCTGGGGGCGCGTCCGCGTCCTCGCCAACCCGGCGGACTGCGCCCTCCTCGATGAGGTGAAGGGCGCGATCGAGGCTGGGATGGAGGGCGTCTCCATCGCCCAGTTCATCCCCACCCCCTCCATCGAGCGGGGGGGCTGCGCGCTGGAGTCCAACCTGGGCGAGGTGGACGTGCGCCTGGGCCTCCAGGTGGGCGAGGTCGAGCAGGCCCTGCGCGCGGCCCTGGAGGAGCGGCTGGCGGAGGGGGCCTTGCCCGCTCCGGCCCAGGTCCAAGCCCAGGCGAAGCCCGCCGCCACCACGCCCCCCGCCACCACGCCCCCCGCCCCCGAGCCCCCGAAGATCCCCGAGTCCGAGGTCCTGTCCTACCGCCCGCGCGAGCTGGGCGGCCCGAAGGGGGGCGGAGCGTGAACCGGGTTTCCCTGACCCACTACATGGGGCGGCTGGAGAAGGTCGAGACCTCCCGCGCCCTCGGCAAGGTCATCCAGGTGGTCGGCCTGCTCGTCGAGGGCAGCGGCCCGGGCCTTCCCGTGGGGGCGGTGTGCCAGGTGGAGCCCCTGCACGGCGGTGAGCCGGTGCGCGTCGAGATCGTCGGCTTCCGCGACTCCCGGGTGCTCTTCATGCCCCTGGGCCAGGCGCGGGGGATCTCCCCGGGCAGCGTCATCCGCGCCGTCTCGAGCCAGGCCACCGCCCAGGTGGGCTCCTCGATGCTGGGCCGGATCCTCGACGGCCTGGGCAACCCCCTGGACGATGGCCCGCCCCTCGATGGGCTGGAGACCCGCCCCCTCTACGCCGAGCCCTTGAACCCGCTCTCGCGGCCCATCATCTCCGAGGTGCTGGACGTGGGGGTGCGGGCCATCAACGGGCTCCTCACCGTGGGCAAGGGCCAGCGCATGGGCATCTTCTCGGGCAGCGGGGTGGGGAAGAGCACCCTGCTCTCGATGATGGCCCGCCACACCCGGGCCGACGTGACCGTGGTCGCCCTGGTGGGGGAGCGCGGGCGCGAGGTGAAGGAATTCGTCCACCGCGTGCTCGGGCCCGAGGGCCTGGCGCGCAGCGTGGTGGTGGCGGCCACCTCGGACCAGCCCCCCCTGGTCCGCATGCGGGGGGCCTTCCTGGCCTCCGCCATCGCCGAGCACTTCCGCGACGCGGGGATGGACGTGCTGCTCCTCATGGACTCCATCACCCGCTTCGCCATGGCCCAGCGCGAGGTGGGCCTCTCGGTGGGCGAGCCCCCGGCCACCAAGGGCTACACCCCCTCGGTCTTCGCCCTCATGCCCCGGCTGTTCGAGCGGGCGGGCACGACCGAGCGGGGCTCCATCACGGGCCTCTACACCGTCCTCGTCGAGGGCGACGATCTGGCCGACCCCGTCGCCGACGCGGCCCGGGGCCTGCTGGACGGCCACATCGTCCTCTCGCGCCGCCTGGCCTCCCAGAACATCTATCCCTCGATCGACGTGCTGGCGAGCAAGAGCCGCGTCATGATCGAGATCGTCTCCCCCGAGCACCAGCAGGCGGCCGGGGAGTTCATCTCCCTGACGGCGGCCTACGAGGAATCGGCCGACCTGATCCAGGTCGGGGCCTACGTGCGGGGCTCGGACGCCCGGGTGGACCGGGCCATCGAACTTCGGCCCAAGATCCTCGATTTCCTGCGGCAGGGGATCCGCGAAGGGGTGACCTACGCCCAGACCCTCCAGGCCCTTCAGGGCGAGGTCCTGGCCCCCGTCCAAGCGCCTCCCCGCCCGGGTGCCGGCCCCATGGCCCGCCCGGCCCCGCCCGGCCGCCCCCCCGCGGCCGCCCGGAGGGGCTAGCCCATGGCCCGGCGCTTCCCCCTGGAGGCGGTCCTCCGGCTCCGGAAGCTGGAGGAGCAGAACAAGATGAAGGAGTTCGCCTCCTTCGAGCGGGTGCGGGCGCGCGAGACCGAGCAGCTGCACGCCCTGGAGAGGCACCTCGACGACACCCGCGCCGAGCTGGCCGGCCGCGTCCTCGGCGAAGGGCTCTCCAGCCAGCAGGCCCAGCTCTACCTCGTCTTCTTCGGGGCCCAGACCTCCCGCATCCGCTACCAGCATGACCTCCTCCGCAAGGTCGAGGCCGAGGTGCGCCGCAAGCGGGTGGAGATGTCCCTCGCCATGGCCCGGCGCAAGATCTACGATCGCCTGCGGGAGCGCTTCCTCGAGGAGCAGGAGCGGGAGCGCGGCCGGAGGGAATCGCGCCAGGCGGACGACATCACCTCGCTCCGCTTCGTCGCCCGCGCCCAGGGGAGGCTCGCCGGTGCTTAGAAAGCTCGCGCTGTGGGGAAGCCTGGGGGTGTTCGCCTGCGCGCTCGCCGCGCCGGCCCTGGCCGCCCAGCCCGCGGCCCCGGCCCAGCCCGCCCAGGCCCCGGGCCAGAAGAAGGACGACAAGCCCAAGCCCGAGACCCCCGCCTCGGCCGAGGCCCGCCTGAGCGAGCAGCTCCTCCAGGAGCTCGAGAAGAAGCGCCGGGAGCTTGAGCTGCGCGAGGCCGAGCTGCGGCGCGAGGAGGGCCGCCTTCAGGAGCTGCGGGCCGACATCAAGAAGCGCATGGACACCCTGAGCGAGGTCGAGGCCCGCATCCAGAAGGCCCTGGAAGGCACCGAGAGCACCAAGGACGAACGCATGGAGCACCTCGTGCGCGCCTACTCCGCCATGGCGCCCGACGCGGCGGCCCAGCTCATCAACTCCCTCGACATCGTGCTCGCCGTCCAGATCCTCCGCAGCATGCAGGTGAAGCGGGCGGGCGCCATCCTCGCCGTGGTGCAGCCCGAGCGCGCGGCCAAGATCAGCGAGCTGCTCGCCAAGGCCAAGGCCCCCTGAGCCCGAGCCTCCGCACTCGCCGGCCCGCCGCCCCTCCCCGTCCCCGGGGAGGTTTGTTTTTCCTCCCCAGCGACGCCCCTTTTGCCCGTTCCGGGCCGTCTTTGCCGGAATCTTTTTCCGCCCGAGGGGTCTTCCCTCCGCCGGCGTGCCCGCCTGAAGTTCATGCAAGTAATTGATATTAAAAGATTTGTACTTGAATTGTGATTTTGGCACGGCTTGTGAAAGACGGGGCCGTAGCCCGGGGCCTCTGCCCCGGCGCGAGCGGGGACTTCGGGGAGGAAGCGGCAGATGCCCAGTGTGGCGGCGGTCTCGACCGGCGAGATTCTCGATAAGGTGATGACGGCGCCCGCGGCCCGCGAGTCGGGGCCGGGCGGCGAGAGGGGAAGCTTCGAGGATGCGCTCGCCGGGGCCAGCCAGGACCTGGGCGCGGGCGCGGTGGCGCCCGCCGCGAATCCTGGCAAGCCCTCCAAGGCCCAGGGGCCGGCGGCGGACGACCCCGCGCCGGTGAAAGGCCAGGCCCCGGATCAGAGCGTCCCCAAGAAGGAAAACACTCCGCCCGAGGAATCCACGGCGGACGGGAAGAGCCCCGCCTCCGCGGCCTCCGCCGAGGGCAGGACCAAGGGCCCGGCCGAGCCGGCGGGGGAGGGCGGTGAGGTTGTCTCCGCCGATGACGGCGGCTCGGCCCTGACCGAGGAGGAGCTTGCCCTCATCGTGGC
>JBBTDR010000103.1:0-5275 GCA_038042665.1 Nitrospinota bacterium | reverse complement strand
TCGTCCACGCGCGGGTCCCAGTCCACCCGGTTGCTGAGGCCGAAGGTGGCGTTCACCCGGTAGAGGGGGACGGCGGCCACGTCCTCGGTCCCCTTCTTGGTGACGGCCATGAAGAGCCTATGGCGCTCCTCATCGTCCGAGGAGGCCGAGGCGCGGTCGACCATCTTGTCCAGCTCCTTGTCGCACCAGCCGCTCCAGGCTCCACCGCAGCCGAAGACGGCGCTCAGCTGGAGGTCGGAGTCGCCGCCTCCCCCGCCGAAGGAGTGGAAGTAGAGGTAGGACTTGAAGTCGTTGCCCGGGCTGCTGCGGTACTTGCGGAAGTAGTTGCGGTAGCCGGTGACGCCGAGCCCCACGTACTTCGTCCGGATGCCCGCCTTGTTCAGCATCCCGGCCAACACCTCGGAGGCCTCCTTCACCTTGATGTACGTGCCGATCTCGGTCACGAAATCGATGTCGATCCCGTTCGGGTAGCCCGCCTCGGCGAGGAGCTTCTTCGCCTTCGCGGGGTCATACGGATAAGGATAGGGATAGTCCTTGGGGCTCACGTAGCCCTCGGTGAAGGGGTGGAGCACCTGGCTCTCATCCACCGCCGACCCCTTGAGGACGGTCTTGAAGAGGGTCTCCCGGTCGATCGCGTGGGCGATGGCCATGCGCACCCGCTTGTCGCTCAGCACGCCCGGCCACTTGTTGTACATGCCCAGGCGGAAGGTGCGGATGCCCGGCTTCGAGACCACCCGCGCCTTGCCGCTCTGGTTGATGCGGTCGAACATCTCGGTCGGGACGTCGAAGATGACGTCCACCTCGCCCTTGGTGAGGGCGGCCACGCGCGCCGCTTCCTCGGGGATGATCTTCACGATCACCCGCTTCACCTTGGGGTACTCGGCGCTCCGGAAGTGGGGGTTCAGCTCGTACTCCGTGAGGGTGTCCCGCTCCCACTTCTTCACGACGTAGGGGCCACTCCCGATCGGGGTCCGGGCCAGGAACGGCGGCTCATGGCTGGAGTAGTACTTGGGGGCCACCACCTGGCCCAGGTTCCCCAGCCGGTTGGGGAAGCCGCCGTCCGGGGACGCGAGGCGGATGCGCACCTTGTACTTGTCCGCCACCTCGATGGCGTCCTTGTGGGCGGTCACGCGGAAACGCTCGATCTGGCGGGACTTGAGCTTGGGGTCATGGATGCGCATGAGGCTGTACTTCACGGCCTCCGCGTCGAGCTCCTCGCCGTTCGAGAACTTGATGCCCGGGTTGAGCTCGATCTCCAGCGTCTTCTCGCCGACCCACTTCCAGCCCTTCGCCACGAAGGGGATCAGCTTCCCCTCCGGGGTGCGGTGCAGGAGGGTCTGCAGCACCCACCGGCTCCGTGCGTTCTCGACGGCCGAGCTCTCGACGTGGGGGTCCATCGTCGGCATGTCGGACTTGAAGGCGAGGACCAAGGTGTCGTCCTTGGGCGCCGCCCCCGCGCCCAAGGGCCAGGCGCCCACCGCCACCGCGAGCCAACACACCAGCGCGATCCGTCTCACAGCTTCTCCTCCTCGCCTTGAGCGCCGCGATGGAGGCGGGCCCCCGCGCCAGCCCGGGCTGGCGCGGCTCCGCACCGGAACCCTCCGGCCTCCGCACCGAACCGAAGGAGGCTCCACCACCGGCATCCGTTGATCGGAAACAAGGGGATTGTAGCACAGGCGCCCGGAAGACTGGAAAAGGACGAAAACCGGGGGAAAATCCTCAGGCCAACGGGGCGCGGCGGATGGGGGCGTAGATCGCCCCGCCGGGGCGGAGCTCGCTCCGGAAGAGCACCGCCTCTTCCATGCGCAGCCGGAGGGGCGGGGAGAGCCAGCGGTGCTCGGCGGCCACCAGCTCCCCCTCCAGCCCGCCCGGGGGGCGGCCCCTCCCCCGCCGGCGGCCAATCGTCAGGTGGGGTTTGAACGGCCGATCCGCGGCCGGCAAGCCCGCCCGGCTCAGCCCCCCCGAGAGCCGCCGGACGAACGCCTCCAGCGCCGGGGGGCACGCTACGGGCCCGGCCCAGAGCACATTGGGGCTGCGCAGATGGGGGAACACCCCGAAACGCTCGAGAAGAAGCTCGAACCCCTCCGCCCCCCCGGCGGCGGCCTCCAAGGCGCCGCCCGCCCGCTCGGCCTCGTCCTCATCGATCTCCCCCAGGAAGCGGAGCGTCAGGTGGACGTTCGAGGGCGGGATCCAGCGGAACTCCTCCAGCGCGGGCATGGAGGCCAGGGACTCCTGCAGCGCCCCGACCACGCCGCCATCCTCGGGCATCAAGGGAACCGCCAGGAACGCGCGCACGCAGGAACCTCGCCGGATCGGATACGAATCAGCGCTCTCCCTCCAAGGCCTCGCGCAGGAAGCGGAGAGCCGCCTCCGCCGTCTGCTCCTTGATCTCCAGCCGCCCGCCCTGGAAGCGATGCTCCCGGCAGCGCGTGCCCGAGGGCAGCGCCACCGCCACGAAGACCGTCCCCACCGGTTTCTGGGGCGTTCCCCCCGCGGGGCCCGCGATGCCGGTCACCGAGAGCCCCGCCTCGCAGCCCCCCGCCCGCCGGGCGCCCTCGGCCATCGCCCGGGCGCAGGGCTCGCTCACCGCGCCATGAGCCGCGAGCACCTCGGCGGGCACCCCGAGGAGCTCCATCTTCGCCTCGTTGCTGTAGGTGATGAAGCCCCGCTCGAAGTAGGCCGAGCTCCCCGGGACGTTCGTGATCCGGTGGGCGAGGAGCCCCCCCGTGCAGCTTTCGGCGGTGGCCGCGCGCCACTTCCGCCGGCTCAGGTGGGCGCCCAGCCACTCCTCCGGCCGTTCCGCCAAGACCCGTCCTCCGCGCGCTCAGAGGAGACCGGCGGTCCGCCCGATGGCCAGCGCCGCCCACCCAACGGCTCCCGCGGCGAGGTCGTCCGCCATCACCCCCCAGCCGCCCGGGAGGGACTCGAGCCCCCGCCAGGGCTTGGCGATGTCGAGGGCCCGGAACACCACGAGCGCCGTCCCCATGACGGCGAGCGTGGGCTCCCACCCCAGGAGGCAGAGAAGCTGGCCCGCCAGCTCGTCCACCACCACCTCGGGCGGGTCTTTTCGTCCCGCCGCTTGCTCGAACGAGCCAGCCGCCCAGAAGCCCGCCGCGAAGACCACGGCGAAGACGAGATAGGGAACCCAGCTTCCCGCCCGCCAAGCGGCCCAGTAGAGGGCGAGGCCCGCCAGCGACCCCGCCGTCCCCGGCGCCAGGGGCGTCCGCCCCAGGCCGCCGACGGTGGCCAGGGCCCAGGCCAGGGAGGCCCTTCCCCCCCGCCCGCTCAGGCCCATCGCTTCGCGCGGGGGCGCTGACCGTCCAGGCGGGCCTGGGTGAACTCGCGCGCCCAGCCGTCGGCGGAGAGGATGGCCTCGAGATCGGAGGCGGGACTTCCGGGGTGGGCGTCGAGGGCCACCCCGACCACCGCCGGGATGTCCATGAACCCCGCCCCATGCTCCAGGAAGGAGGCCACCGCCACCTCGTTGGCCGCGTTGAGGACGGCGGGCGCCGTGCCGCCCTCGCGCAGGGCCGCCTTCGCGTGGCCGAGGCAGGGGAAGCGCTCGGGGTCGGGCTCCTCGAAGGTGAGGGAGCCCACCTCCACCAGGTCCAGGCGCTTCACTTCGAGCGGGAGCCTCTCGGGATAGCCGAGGGCCTGGGCGATGGGGATGCGCATGTCCGGGATGCTCATCTGGGCGATGAAGCTCCCATCCACGAACTCCACCATGGCGTGGACGATGCTCTGGGGGTGGACCATCACGTCCACCCGCCCGGGCCCCAGGCCGAAGAGCCAGTGGGCCTCGATGACCTCGAGGCCCTTGTTCATCATGGTGGCGGAGTCCACCGTCACCTTGGGGCCCATCTTCCAGGTGGGGTGGCAGAGCGCCTGCTCGGGCGTCGCCCGCTTCATCGCATCGAGCGGCAGCCCCCGGAAGGGCCCGCCCGAGGCCGTCAGCACCAGCCGCCTCACCTCCTCCACGGGCCTGCCGAGGAGGGCCTGGGCGACTCCGGCGTGCTCGCTGTCCACCGGGAGGAGGGCCACCCCCCTCGCCCGGGCCCGGCGGGTGATGAGCTCCCCCGCCATCACCAGCACTTCCTTGTTCGCGAGGGCGATGGAGGCCCCCGCCTCGATGGCGGCCAGGGTGGGCACCAGGCCCGCCGCCCCGACCAGGGCCGAGACCACGACCTCCGCGCCCTGGCCCGCGGCCACCTCCCGGAGGCCCCCTTCCCCGCTGAGCACCACCGTGCCCGCGGGCACGAGGCCCTTCAGGCGCTCGGCGTCGCGGGGATCGGCCACCGAGACCACCCGGGGGCGGAAGCGCTCCGCCTGCTCGGCCAGCCGCTCCCAGCTCCGCCCGGCGGCGAGGCCCGCGACCTCGAAGCGGTCCGGGTGCTCCGCCACGATCCGGAGGGCGTTCTCTCCGATGCTTCCGGTGGACCCGAGGATGGAGATGCGGCGCGGCATGAGGTCACCCTGGGCGGACTATCTCGCGGTCAGCCAGTGCATGAGATAGTAGAACAGCGGCGCGGAGAGGAGCAAACCATCCACCCGGTCCAGCACCCCCCCGTGGCCCGGGATGATGCCCGAGGCGTCCTTCATCCGCGCGGCCCGCTTGAGGAGAGACTCGCACAAGTCCCCCACCTGGGCCAGGAGCCCGAGACCCAGGCCCGCCAGGACGGCGCCCGCGGTGTTGAGCCCCGGCACCGGGAGCCAGGCGGCGAGCAGGGCCCCCGCGATCGCTCCCCCGGCGAGCCCTCCGGCCGCGCCCTCCACCGTCTTGGAGGGGCTGACGACCGGGGCGAGCCGCCTCCGGCCCAGGCGCCGGCCGGTGTAGTAGGCCACCATGTCATTCACCCACACCACGGCGAAGAGGAAGAGCACCGCCTCGCGGCCCCCGGGCTGGCCGCGCGTCAGCGCCACAAAGGCCCCCGCCCCCCCGATCCACAGCGTCCCCAGGAGGGAGACGCCCGAGCCCGCGAGGCCCTCGCGCGGCTCCGGGGCGGCCAGCGAGCGCACCAGCAGGCGCAGGAGGATCAGGGTGAGCGCCAGGCCGGGCAAGACGCCTCCCACCCAGCCCGCGAGGACGAGGGCGCCCGCGTCGAGGGCGGCGTCCCATCCCCTCCCCCCCCAGCCGCACCCGCGCATGAGCCCCTGAAACTCCCAGCCCGCGCGCAGGGCGAAGGCGAGGACGAGCCAGACGAAGGCGGAGGGAGGGGCGAACCAGACGAAGAGGACGACGGGAGCCCCGAGGGCGAGGGCGCTGAGGAGGCGGACC
>JBBTDR010000102.1:0-9151 GCA_038042665.1 Nitrospinota bacterium | reverse complement strand
GGCGGGCGCCGGCGTGGGCCCGCCCGGCTGCGGTCCTTGCGCGATCGGCCGGGGGGGGCCTCTCGCCGACGAGGAGACCTGCATCGCCACCGTCACCCGAAACGACGTGGGCCGCATGGGCAGCCGGAAGGCCCAGATCTACCTGGCGAGCGGAGCCACCGTGGCGGCCTCGGCCGTTACGGGCCGCATCACCGATCCGCGCGAGTTCCTGGCTTAGGGACCTAGGGATGAATTGGACCCTGCAAGGCCGGTGCTGGAGATTCGGGGACAACCTTTCCCTGGACGATGACATCCTCGAGTTCACCAAGGTGTTCGTGCAGGGGGTGCGCGTATCGGATCCCGAGCACCTCAAGCAGCACGTCTTCACCAATCTCATTCCCGATTTCCCCCAGCGGGTGAAGCCGGGCGACATCGTGGTGGCGGGCAAGCGCTTCGGCCAGGGGAACCCTCACATCTACGGCCTTCTGGGAATGCGCGGCCTGGGGCTCGGCCTCGTGACGGAGAGCGTGCCCCGCTTCACGTACCGGATGGTGGTCGCGGCGGGCCTGCCGTTTCTCCCTTTCTGCCTGGAGATCACGAAGAAGGTGGAGGATGGAGACGAGCTCCGGGTGAACTTCGCCTCGGGGCGGATCGAAAACCTCAGCCGGGGCCTCTCGGCCGAGGCCGAACCTCTCCCCGCGGCCCTCATGGAAATCATCGCCCTTGGAGGAAGCACCAACGCCCTCCGGAAGCGCTTGGAAGAAGGACGGCCCTCGCGGACGAGGGAAAAGACCCCCTGCTCGTGAGATCAGCCGCGGGTTGGAATTGACTGGGCTCAACGTGCCACCCATCGGGAACCGAAGCGGATGCAGCCGGCCATCGGCGACACGACAGCGCACGTGCCCCCCCGCCTGCGGAGGCGGCTCGGGTCCTTTCTCATCGTCGCGCCCCTTTTCGCGGTCCTTTTCTTCCTCATCCCCTATCCAGTCGGCATTCTCCTCCTGGGTTCCGTCTCCAAGGTCGAGCCCACCCGAATCGGGGAGGCGCTGCGCCACCTGCACTTCTCCAACTACGCCGAAATTTACAGCAACCCCGCCCTCTACAAAGCCACCTATAACAGCTTCATAGGTTGCGCCGGGGGCGCGTTGCTGGCCATGCTGGTGGGCCTTTTCTTCGCCTGGGTGGTCGCGCGGACGGACATCAAAGGCAAGGGAGTGATCGAGATCGTCGCCATCATGCCGCTGTTCATCTCGCCCCTCATCGCCTCGATGGCGTGGGGCATCCTGGCCAACGACCGGGCCGGCATCCTGAACGTCATTTTCAAGGACGCGGGCTGGGACTTCCGCCTCAATATCTACTCCTTCACCGGCATATGGTTCGTCCTCGGCGTCTACTACGCCCCTTACGCGTACATGTTCCTGACCCCCGCCCTGCGGCGGATGGACCCCGCGCTCGAGGAGGCCTCCACCATCAGCGGAGCCACCACTTGGCAGACGATCCGGCACGTGACCTTCCCCCTCATCATTCACCCCATCCTTTCGTCGGCCCTCTTGGTTTTCGTGATCACGCTGGGCCTCTTCGCGGTCCCGGCGACGCTGGCGGTGCCCGCGAACCTGCACTTCCTCACCACCTACCTGTTCAACCTCGTGACGGGGAACCCTCCCGCATACGAGAAGGCGGCGACCGTAAGCGTGCTCCTCATCGCCCTCACTTTCCTCGGGGTTTTCCTCCAGCAACAGATCATCGGGAAGAGGAGCTTTGTCACCGTCACGGGCAAGAGCTCTCAGCCCCGTCTTTTCAAACTCCGGCGGTGGCGGCCGGCGGTCCTCGCGCTGGTTGTCCTCTACCTCTGCCTCACGGTGGTGCTTCCCTATCTGGCCCTCATCCTCGTGAGCGTCCGCAGATTCATGTTCATTCCGAGCTTTGCCTCGATCTTCGACGTGAGCATGCTCACGGCGCAGCACTTCCAATTCGTGTGGTCCCACGCCCAGGCGATCCGGTCCATCGGCAACAGCTTGTACATGGGTGTCGCCGCCGCCCTCGCCGGATCGTTCCTCTGCTTCCTCACGGCTTATTGCATCTACCGTACGGAGCTGCCGGGGAGGAGGAGCCTGGACTACCTGAGCATGATCCCTGTCGCCGTGCCTGGCTTGGTGATCGGCGTGGCCTACCTTTGGGCGTGGGTCGCATTCCCCGTCCCAATCTACGGGACCATTTGGGTCCTCGCTTTGGCCTACGTGGCCAGGTTCATTCCGGACGGCGTGCGGGCGGCGGGCGTCAACCTGCTCCAGATCCACAAAGAGCTCGAGGAGAGCAGCCGCATCCACGGGGGTTCCTTCTGGCAGACCCTGTGGCGGGTGATGGTGCCCTTGGCGCGGCCAGGCCTCCTATCGAGCATGCTGCTTCTTTTCATCCTCTCGGTGCGGGAGCTGGGCTCCTCCATCTTCCTTTACACGACCGAGAGCATCGTGCTATCTGTGCAGATCTACAATCAGTGGGAGTCCGGGGAGCTGGGTGCCACTTCGGTTCTAAGCCTCGTGCAGACGCTCTTGCTCATCGGCGTGGTCGTCCTGGCGAGGAAGTACGTCATGCGGGCCGAGACGGCTTAGCCCAAAGGGGCCGCGGCCCATTCGGCCCAATCAGGAGGAGGCTTCGTCATGAAAAGTGCCGTCAGGTGCATCTCATCCGTTGCGGTTGCCCTCGCATGGATGGCGGGCGCCGCGTTCGCCGCCTCCCTCACCGATGAACTGGGCGGTGAGGCGCTCATCCGTGAGGCGAAGAAGGAGGGGAAGGTGGTGGTTTACACCTCCAACATCCTCTCTCTCTCCAAGACGATGGAAGAAGGCTTCAACAAGCGCTTCCCCGAGATCAAGATCGAGACCGTGCGCCTGGGGGGCGGTGCCCTGCACCAGAAGATCATGACCGAGCACTCGGCCGGAAAGCTCATCGCCGACGTGGTCGAATACTCCGACCGCGGCCTCATCCGCCGGGCCATGGCGGCGGGGATCATCGGCAAGCACACCATCCCGACCGCGGACAAGTACCCGGCCGACACCGTGATCCCCGGGATGGTGTACCCCGGCTGCACTTACATCTACCTCATCGCCTACAACCCGGCGATCGTGAAGAACCCGCCCAAGAGCTGGATGGACTTGGTCGACCCGCGTTTCAGGGGGCAGCTGGGCCTCGTCCCCGCCGAGCTCGGAGGGACGCCCTGGATGACCGCCCTCTTCCAGTACCAGGTACTCGGGAACAACTCCGACAGCTACTGGCGCAAGCTTGCGGCCCAGAAGCCGCGCTTCTTCACGAGCGCTGCGGGGGTCGGGAAGACGCTCATCAGCGGTGAAACCCCCGCCGCGGTGGCCCTGGACGTGGTCTCTGCCGCGGACATCCAAAAGGGCGCGCCGGTCAAGTTCGTCTATCCCCCTGAAGGGGTGGTCATGATCATCTTCAACTACGGGCTCACCACCGTGGCCAAGAACCCGAACGCCGCCAAGCTCTGGCAGAACTGGATTCACTCGCGCGAGGGGCAGGAGGTGTGGACGAAGCAGGTCGGCGGCCTTTCGCCCCGCACGGATATTGCTCCTCCGGCGACTGCCCCCCAGAACGTCAAGGTGTGGCAGGCCACGGAGGATGACTTCGTCAAGCTGCGGGACTCCTACACCAAGCAGTGGAACGCGATCTTCGGGTATAAGCCCTAACCCCCAACCCGGGCGGTCCGGCCGCCCGCGCGGCGGGAAGCGATGGAACTCGTCGTCGAAGGACTCAGAAAACGCTTCGGTGAGAAGATTCTCGCCGTGGACGGAGTGAGCTTTCGGGTCGCCCAGGGGGAGTTCTTGGTTCTCCTGGGCCCGAGCGGCTGCGGAAAGACGACGACGCTGCGCTGCGTGGCGGGTTTCGAGGAGCCCGAAAGCGGCCGCATCCTGATCGGCGGGGTTGCGGTGACCGATCCCAGCGGGGGGATCCTCATCCCGCCCGAGCGCAGAAACCTGGGGATGGTCTTCCAATCCTACGCCATCTGGCCCCACATGACAGTCTTCGAAAACGTGGCGTATGGGCTCGCCGTGAAGAAGCGGCCCAGGGAGGAGATCCGCCGGAAAGTGAAGGAGAAGCTGGCGCTCGTGGGCCTCTCCGGCTTGGACGAACGCCCGGCGACCGCGCTGAGCGGGGGGCAGATGCAGCGGGTGGCGCTGGCGCGCAGCCTGACGACCGAGCCCGGCATCCTCCTCCTGGACGAACCGCTCTCCAATCTCGACGCCAAGCTCCGGGCGAGCCTTCGCTTCGAACTCAAGGAGATCCAGCGCAAGACGGGCGTCACCGCCCTCTACGTCACCCATGACCAGGCCGAGGCCGTGGTGCTGGGTGACCGCATCGCGGTCATGAACCAAGGGCGCATCATGCAGCTCGACGACCCCTCCGCCATCTACAACCGGCCCGTCAACCGCTTCGTGGCGGAGTTCACCGGAGCCACGAACTTCCTCCGGGGGAGGCTCGACCGGATAGAAAGAGGTGAGGCGGTGGTCCGGCTGGCCGGAGGGTTGGAGGTGCGCTGCGCTGTCTCGGCGGTGCCTGCCCCGGGCGAAGAGGTGGAATTGAGCCTCAGGCCCGAGAATTTCTTCATGGAACCGGCTGGGAGCGCGGATGGGGGGCGTGTCAACTTCTGGCTGGCCCAGGTGGCGAAAGTCGACTTCCTGGGCACCCACAGCCTCTACCAGGTGAGGGTGGGAGAGGAGAGCCTGGCGGTGGTCGAGATGGGCTCTTCGCTCAGATACCGCGAGGGGGCCTCTGTCCGCCTCCACGCTCCCCCCGACCGGGTGAGCCTCCTGCAGGAAACCTGAGACGTCTCCCGCCGGAGGAAACCGGTCAAGAGAGGAGGAAAGGCTTCGTGGGGATGACGCTCACCGAGAAGATCCTCGCCGCCCACGCCGATCGGAGCCAAGTGCGCCCGAAGGAGATGATCTCGGTCCGTGTGGACCAGAGCTTCACGGACGACCTGGGCGGCCCCATCACCTTCCATCTGCTGGAGTCCCACGGCGTCGGGAAAGTCTTCGACCCCGAGCGCTTCTTCGTCGCGGCCATGGTAAACACCCCCAGCAAGGACATCTCCGTCGCCAACACCGTCATGAAGATGCGCGAGTTCTGCCGGCGCATGGGGGTCAAACGCTTCTTCGAGGGAGGGAACGCCGGCATTCACAACGCCCTGGCCATCGAGCAGGGCCTGGTCCTCCCGGGGGAGATCCTGGCAGGGGGGAACTCCCACGCCTGCACGGGCGGCGGGGTGGGCGCCTTCGCCACGGGGATGGGAAGCACGGACGTCGCCGCCATCCTCATCACGGGCCGCACCTGGCTCCGGGTGCCCGAGACCATCCGCTACGTCTACAAGGGAGCGCTGTCCAGGTGGGTGACGGGCAAAGATCTCATCCTCGCCACCATCGGGAAGTTCGGAGTGGACGGGGCCCAGGGAAAGGCCATGGAGTTCGCGGGGGAGGCCATCGCCGCCCTCCCGGTGGAGGAGCGCTTCGCCCTTCCCAACATGGCCGTCGAGGCCGGAGCGATCAACGGCATCATCGAGCCCGACGAAAAGACGCTCGAGTACGTCCGGCCCCGGGCCCAGCGGCCCTTCACCCCCCTCTACGGCGACCCCGGGGCCAGCTACGCCGCGGTGCACGAGATCGACGTGAGCCGCCTCGAGCCGATGGTGGCCTTTCCCCACCTCCCCAGCAACACGAGACCCCTCTCCGAGGCCCGGGAGGTCCGGGTGGACCAGGTCTATATCGGTTCCTGCACCAACGGCTGGATCGCGGACATGCGCGCGGCGGCCCACATCCTCAAGGGCCGCAAGGTGGCCGAAGGGGTCCGGCTCATCGTCATCCCGAGCACGACCGAGGTCTACCGCCAGTGCCTCCGCGAGGGGATCGCCGAGACGGTGCTCGACGCAGGCGGGATTTTCAGCACCCCCACCTGCGGGCCGTGCATCGGGGCGCACATGGGGGTCCTGGGGGACGGCATGCGGTCCGTCTCCACCTCGAACCGCAATTTCGTGGGGCGCCAGGGTTCCACCCGGGCGGAAGTCTATCTCGTCAACCCCCACATCGCCGCCGCCACCGCCATCCTGGGGCGGATCGGCTCCCCGGACGAACTCTAAGAGGCGTGCGCCGTGGCCGATCGCCTGGAAGGGAACGCCTGGACGCTGGGCGATCACGTGGACACCGACGTGATCATCCCGGCCAAGCACCTCATCACCTTCGACCCGGAGAAGCTCGCGCCCCACTGCTTCGAGGGAGTGGACCCCGCCCTCGCCTCCCGGATCCGGCCCGGGGACATCGTCGTGGCCGGGCACAACTTCGGCTGCGGCAGCTCCCGCGAGCACGCCCCCATCGCCATCCAGGCGCTGGGCGTGAGCTGCGTCATCGCCCGCTCCTTCGGCCAGATCTTCTACCGGAACGCCTTCAACCGGGGTCTCCCGCTCCTGGAGGCCGACCTGCCCCCGGGCTCGGTGCGGGCGGGCGACCGGCTATCGGTCGCCCTGGCCACGGGCCGGGTCGAGAACCAGACGACGGGTGCGGTCTTCGATGCCGCCCCGATCCCCGACTTCATGCGGGAGATAATCGCCGCCGGGGGACTCATCCCCTTCGTCTTGAGCCGATGCCCCTAGGGGCCAAGCCCCCCTTCCGGCGGGCGCCAAGGGAGATCCGCTGTGGAGCCATTGCTCACGACCGTCGTGGGAAGCTACCCCCAGCCGGACTGGCTGGTGGACCGGGAGAACCTGCTGGGCCGCCTTCCCCCCCGCGTGCGCGCCCGGGAGATCTGGCGGGTGGACCCCAGGTACCTCGAGCAGGCCCAGGACGACGCCACCCTCCTCGCCATCCGCGACATGGAGCGGGCCGGGCTCGACATCATCACGGACGGCGAGATGCGCCGGGAGAGCTACTCTAATCACCTCGCCACGGCGCTGGAGGGGATGGACATCGACAACCCCGGCCACGCCCTCGACCGGACGGGCCACCCCAACCCCGTGCCCCGCGTGGCCGGCCCCATCCGCTGGACCCGCCCGATCCTGAAGCGGGACCTCGAGTTCCTGCGGCGGAACACCCGCCGGAAGATCAAGATCACCCTCCCCGGGCCATTCACGATGACGCAGCAGGCCCAGAACGACCACTACGCGGACGACCGGAGCCTCGCCCTCGCCCTGGCCGACGCCGTAAACCGGGAGGTGAAGGCGCTCGAGGCGGCGGGGGCGGACGTCATTCAGCTCGACGAGCCCTACCTCCAGGCCAGGCCCGAGAACGCGAAAAAATATGCCCTCGAGGCGATCAACCGCGCCCTCGATGGCGTCCGCGCCACGACCGCCCTCCACACCTGCTTCGGCTACGCCCACGTCGTCAAGAACCGCCTCACGGGCTATCCCTTCCTCGCCGACCTGAACGCCTGCGCCGCCCAGCAGATATCGATCGAGGCCGCGCAGCCGGAGCTCGACCTCTCCATCCTGGAGAAGCTGCCCGGCAAGACGATCATTCTGGGCGTGATAAGCCTCGCCGACATGGAGGCCGAGTCGCCTGAGGCGGTGGCGGCCCGGATCCGAAAAGCCCTCCGGCACGTGCCGCCCGGGCGGCTGGTCCTCGCGCCCGACTGCGGGATGAAGTACCTCCCCCGCGAGGTGGCCTTCGCGAAGCTTCAGGCCCTCGCCGAAGGCGCCCGAATCGTGCGCAAGGAGATTTCCTGAACCCCGGAATGGAGCGCCCTTCCGGAACCCCTCAGTACGTCAGCCGGGAGAAGCCCTCGAAAAAGTGGACGAGGAACTTCTCCGACTGGAGCAGCCCCGCCACCTGGGCGTATTCGTTGGCCGCGTGCTTCCGCATGGCGTTGCAGGGGAGCCCCCCCACCCAGGGGACGCCAAGCTCCTCGGTCCAGAGCGCGACCGGCATCCCCGCCGGATGGACGGGCCACACCTCGGGGTCCGCCCCCATCTCCTTGTGGGCCTGGAGGAAGCACGCGATGAGGGGATGCTCCGGCGGGGTGGCGCCGCCGGCATAGTGGTTGTTCACGACGAACTCGATGTCCCCGAAGCCGCCCTCCCGCAGGATGCAGCGGACGTTCTCGATGCGCTCGTCGGTGTCCTCCCCTGGCAGGAAGCGCATGTTCACCACCGCCTGGGCCTCGGAGGGGATGCTCACCTTGACTGACTTCCCCTCTCCGATGAATCCCGCCTGGAGGCCGATCAGGGTGAACTCGGGGCGGAACAGATGCGCACGCACCGCCGCGTGGAAATCGTCCTGCCGGAAGCGCTGCACCCCCAGGCTCCGCATCAGGCGCCCGGGTTCCATGCGCTCGGAGAGCTGGCGGCAGAGCCTCTCCTGGACGTCGCTCGGCACCCAGCCTTCCCCTCGCTCGTAAATCTCCTCCAGCCGCTTCTCTAGATGCGCAACCGCCTCGACGAGCCGGTCGGCGGGATTGCCGATCCAGTTGCTATTGAGCGCATGGATCTCGTTCCCGAGGGAGCCTCCCCAGTCCCCGGGGCGGCAGAAGAGCCGGCCCATGAGGTTGCCCTTGAGCCCGAGCGGCACGATGGGGGTGCCGTCCGTCTGGGCCATCGGGCAGAGCCAGTAGGCGGCGTTCGCCTTCTTCATCTTCTGCTTGTAGCGGGGGAAGAATTCCTTGATCCCTCCGCTGCCCAGCTCGGAGGCCTCGTGAACGAACATGAGGTTGAGGGGAAGCTTCTCGCCCGCCTTGCGGATGGCCCCGATCGCGTTCATCGCGATGGCGATCCCGGTTTTCATGTCTTCCGCCCCGCGGCCCACGACGCAGGGGCCCAGGCCCTCCAGCTCGACCACGGCGGGCTCGAAGGGCGGCACGATCCAGTTCGGCTCTTCGGCGGGGGTGACGTCGTAGAGGCCGTGGAAGAGAAGGGTCCGCGGTGCTCCCTCGTCGATCAGGCCGAACACGACGGGGAACTCCGCCGTCTGGACCACCTCGGCCTCGCCGCCGTAGTCCCGGATCTCCCCGTCAAGGAGATCCGCCATCTCCTGGTTGCCCCAGTTCAGCGCCGAGACGCTGGGCTGGCGGATGTACTGAAGAAGGCGCTCGACGTGGTGGCCCTCGAAGTCCCGCTCGATCTGCCGTACGGCGCGCTGGACGTCCAGGTATTGCCATAGATTTCCATATGACGGACGCC
>JBBTDR010000101.1:0-5975 GCA_038042665.1 Nitrospinota bacterium | reverse complement strand
GCGGGCTTGATTTCCCCGTGGGCTGGGGCCTCGACCACAAGAAGCTCTCCGAGCTCACGGGCTGTTTCTACGAGGAGAAGCGCCAGATCCTCCACAGCACGGGCTATGTGCTGAGGCCGGACGGGACGGTGGCCGTGGGCGTCTACAGCACCGGCCCCATCGGGCGGCTGGTGTGGCAGGACGTGGCCGCCCTCGTCCAGTTCAACAAGAAGCAGGCCGCCCAGCAGAAGTGAGCGTGGGTTGCGGGGCGCCCCCGCGGGCGTGCCCGCGGGGGCGCTTTTTCGTCCCGCCGGGGCCGGGGCGGCGGTTTCCTCTTCGTAGCCCATGGCGGGTTTTTTCGCTAAGATGAATGAGGGTTCTTCTTCGGGGACTTCTTCAGGGAGAGGCGCGTCCAGATGGGCACGGGCGGCGGCGGTTCACGGGCCATCGAACGCGACCTCCGCCTCGATTTCTTCCGGGGCGTCGCCCTCTTCTGCATCTTCGTCGACCATATCCCGAACAACCTGCTGGCCCAGTTCACCCTGCAATCGGCGGGCTTCTCCGACGCCGCCGAGGTGTTCATCCTCATCTCGGGCTACACCGCCGGCATGGTGTACAGCCGCGCCATGGAGCGCCAGGGCTTCCTCGTGGCGGGCATCCGCGTCTACCACAGGGTGTGGCAGCTCTATGTCGCCCATGTGTTCCTCTTCATGCAGTTCATGGCCACCATGGCCTACGCGGCCGGCAGCCTCAACAGCCCGCTCTACGCCGAGGAGTTCGGCGCCGCCGACTTCCTCAAGGAGCCGGGCCTGGCCATCGTCAAGGCCCTGTCGCTCCAGTTCCAGCCGGCCTTCATGGACATCCTGCCCCTCTATATCGTCCTCATGATGGCGTTGCCCTTCGTGCTCGCCGGGTTCCGGCGCTGGCCGGGGGCGGTGCTCGCGGCTTCCTTCGCCCTCTGGCTGGCGGCCCAGTTCGACAAGCGGATCGCTTTCTCCGCCTATCCGGGGCCGGACCGGGAGTGGCTCTTCAACCCCCTCGCCTGGCAAGCGCTGTTCTTCCTGGGCGCCTGGTTCGGATGGCGCGGCACGCGGGGGGGCGTCCCCTGGCTCGGCAACCGCTGGCTGTTCCGCGCCGCCGCGGCCGCCGCGATCGCCGGGTTCGTGATCCGGTTCAACTGGACGCTGCACGGGCTCTACGATCCCATTCTCGTCCTGATCCCCGGCAAGCCGCTGTGGCCCTTCATGAGCAAGCAGGATTTGGGGCCGATGCGCCTCCTCAACGTGCTTGCGCTCGGGCTGCTGGTGGCGCGTCTGGTCCACCCGCAGGCGCGGTTCATGGCCGGGAAGCCCGCTTGGCCGTTCGCCGTCTGCGGGCGCAATTCGCTGCATATCTTCTGCCTCGGCATCCTGCTCTCGGTGTTCGGTCATCTGGTTCTGAACGAGTTCTTCGGCGGCCCCTTCATGCAGGCCGCCGTCTCGGCGGCGGGAGCCGCGATCATGGTCGGCGTCGCCGCGTTCATGGAGTGGTTCGCCGCGGCGCAGTCTTCGTCCAGGGCCCGCGCCCCGCAAGCCACGGCGGCGGACGGAGGGGCGTGAGCATGGCGGGCGTTTACCTCCCCCTCGCCGCCGGGCTGTTCGGGGCCGCGCTCCTGGGGCTTGTCCCTCCCGCCCTGGCGGCCCCCGCCCCGCCGCGGGACTGCGGCGTGGCGGAGAGCTTCTACGCCTTCGAGCCGCCGCTGCCCAAGACCATCCGGGCCTTGCGCAGCGGAGGAGAGACCGTGATCGCCGCGGTCGGCGGCGCCTCGACCCTCGGCCGCGCGGCGGGCGGCCGGGAGCACGCCTGGCCCGCGCGCCTCTCGGAGGCTCTCGTCAAGCGCATCCCGGCCGCGCGGGTCAAGATGGTGAACCTCGGCGTGCCGCGCCAGACGGCGCGGGAGGCGGCCGCCCGGCTGGAGCGCGAGGTGATCCCCCTGAAGCCGGCGCTCGTGATTTGGGAGACGGGCACCATGGAGGCGGTGCGGGGGGCCGACATCGAGGATTTCCGGGAGACGGTTCAAGAGGGCGTCGGCCGCCTGCGCGCCGCGGGCGCCGAGGTGGTGCTGATGGACATGCAGTTCTCGCGCAGATCCAGCGCGGTGATCGATTTCGAGTCTTACCTCGCCGTGCTGCGCCAGCTGGCCGACGCCATCGATGTGCCGTTGTTCCCCCGCCACAGCATCATGCACCATTGGGCCGAGAGCGGGCAGATCGATCTGGCGGTAACCGACCCGGAGAAGCGCCGCCTCGTCGCCATCCGGCTCTATGACTGCCTCGGGCGGGAGATGGCCGATTTCGTGACGCGCGGCTCCCAGCTCCCAGGGGCCGCGCCCGGGAGCGGGCGATGACCCCACGCGGTCTGGCCGGGATCGCCGCCGCGGCTCTCCTCGCGGGCCTGCCTTCCGCCGCGGACGCCTCCCACCGGGCCTACCGCTGCACGGCGCCCGCCGGGATGACGCAATTCAAGGTGGAGCTCCCGATCACCGCCCGCGCCATCCGCCGCGGCAAGGCGCTCGTGATCGTCGCCATCGGCTCCTCCTCGACCCAGGGCGTGGGGGCCTCCGACCCCGCGCACGCCTACCCCTCCCTGCTCGCCGGGGAACTCCGCCGCCGCTGGCCCCACCTGACAATCACCGTGCACAACAAGGGCGTGGGCGGCGAGGTGGCCGGCCAGATGCTGGCGCGGTTCGAGCGCGACGTGATGCCCCACAAGCCGCACCTCGTCATCTGGCAGACGGGGAGCAACCACGCCCTGAGGCGGGATGACGTGAAGGACTACGCGGAGACGGTCCGCGAGGGGGTCAAGAAGCTCAAGGCCGCGCGCGTGGACGTGATCCTGATGGACCCGCAGTATGCCCCGCGCGTCCTCGACCGGCCCGCGCACAAGCGCGTCGTGGCCGCCGTGGGGCAGGCCGCCAACGACCTCAAGGTGGCCGTCTTCCAGCGGTTCGAGATCATGCGGCACTGGGTGTCGAGCGGGCAGCACAAGGTGGAGGACCTCGTCTCGCGCGACCGGCTGCACATGAACGACGTGAGCTACAGCTGCATCGCCCGCCTCCTGGCGGAGAGCCTTGACGCCGCCGCCCGCGCCGCCCCCGCCGCGGGGGCCGGGATGCCCCCTCCGGCGGGCGGGCCGCCGCCGGGGCCGCCCGCGCAAGCGGGGAACCGCGCCCCCTAGGGCCGGCCGGCGGCCTCCGCCTCTCCGCCTCCGGCACGTTGGCCGGCGGAGGCTCAACCCCTCTACAATGACCTTGGCTGGCGGAGGGCCCCGGGGGGTCCGGGCTCATTCTTCTCTGCTCGCGGGAGGACACGATGGCGAAGCTGAACGCGAAGTTCCTGGACACGGGGGACATGTTCCCCCGCCTGGAGATCGCCAAAGTGGGCGGGGGAAAGATCGCCCTGCCGGACGATCTCAAGGGCGCGTGGGGAGTGATCATCCTCTACCGGGCCCACTGGTGACCCTACTGACTGGTGCAGCTCGCCGCATTCTCCCGGGCGGGAGAAAAGCTCGCAGCCGAGGGCATCCGGGTGGTGGCCGCTTCCACGGACCCCGAGGAGCAGGTCAGGGAGACCATCGCCCACTGTGAAGTGAAATTCCCGATAGGGCACAGCATCGACCCGGCGAAGGTCTCCGAGGTCACGGGGGCCTTCTACCAGCCGGACCCCCCCAACCGGCCCCGGTCCTTCCTGCACACGACCAATTTCCTGCTCTCCCCGGACGGCAGGGTGAACATCGCCGTCTACAGCACGGGCCCGCTGGGCAGGCTCGTCTGGCAGGACGTCATCCAGGCGGTCCAGTACCGCAAGAAGGCGCTGGCGGAAGCCAAGAAGTAGCGGGCGCGGCGCGCCGCGGGAAGGCAGGAAACGGCCGGGGGGAGCCCCCCCCCGGCCGTTTTATTCGTAGCGCAGGGCGTCGATGGGATTGAGGCGGGCGGCCTTCCGGGCCGGGTAGAAGCCGAAGAAGATGCCCACCGCCCCGGCGAAGCTGAAGGCGATCAGGACGGACTCCGGCATGATGAGGACGGGCCAGCCGGCGAAGCGGGCGATGGCGCCCGAGCCGCCCAGCCCGAGGATGACGCCGATGAGCCCTCCGGCCAAGGAGAGCGCGAGTGCCTCGACCAGGAACTGGGAGAGGATGTCCCGCCGCCTCGCTCCCACCGCCATCCGCAGGCCGATCTCGCGCGTCCGCTCGGTCACCGAGACCAGCATGATGTTCATGATGCCGATCCCCCCAACCAGCAGGGAGACCGAGGCGATGGCCGCGAGGAGGAAGGTCATCACCTGGGAGGACTCCTCCCGCGCCTGGAGGACGTCCGAGAGGTTGCGGATGGTGAAGTCGTCATCCGCGCCGGGCTGAAGGTTGTGGCGCTGGCGCAGGAGGGCGCGGATCTGTCCCTCGGCCTCCTTCATCAGCGGCGCCTCGGCGACCTTGACCGAGATCGATCCCACGGCCTTGGCGTTCGCCTGGCTGGTCCCCAGCACCTTGGTCTTGGCCGTGGTCAGGGGGACGAGGATGGTGTCGTCCTGGTCCTGGCCCCAGCCGGTCTGGCCCTTGCGCTGGAGCACCCCGACGACCGTGAAGGGCACTTTCTTGATGCGGATGATCTGGCCGACCGGGTCGGCGCCCGCGAAGAGGTTCTGCACCACCGTCTGGCCCAGCACGGCCACCTTGGCCGCGCCGGAGACGTCCTGGGCGCTGACCCCCCGCCCCCCCTCCAGCTCCCAGTCCCGGGCGGTGAAATATTCTGGCGTCACGCCGTGGACGGCGGTGGACCAGTTCAGGTTGCCATACACCACCTGGCTGCCGCCCCTCACGGTGGGAGCGGAGACCTGGACCGCGGCGATCTCGCGCTGGATGGCCTGGGCGTCCCCTTCGGTGAGGGTGAGCCGGCTGCCGTGGCCGAGCCGGACGCCGCCCTGGGTAATGGAGCCGGAGATGATCACGATCAGGTTGGAGCCCAGGCTCTGGATCTGCTCGCTCACGCGCGCCTGCGCCCCCGCGCCCACGGAAACCATCGCGATCACGGCGCCCACGCCGATGATCACCCCCAGCATGGTAAGGATGCTCCGCAGCTTGTTCACCAGCAGGGCCCGGAAGGCGACGGGGAGAGTGGCCAGCAGGTTCACGCCTCCACCTCCTCGAGCGGCATCCCGGCCAGGATCTCGCTCGCCCTCCGGCGGCCGGCCACGGGCTCGTCGCGAAGGATGCGCCCGTCCCGGAAGGTGACGATGCGCTTGGCGAACCGGGCGATGTCAGGCTCGTGGGTCACCACCACGACGGTGAGCCCCTGATCGTTGAGCGCCTGGAAGAGGGCCATGAGCTCCACGCTGGTCCGGGAGTCCAGGTTGCCGGTGGGCTCGTCGGCCAGGAGGAGGACGGGCTCGTTCACCAGGGCCCGGGCGATGGCCACCCGCTGCTGCTGGCCGCCGGAGAGCTGGGAGGGGTGGTGGTCGGCCCGGTCGGACAGGCTCACCGCCTCGAGCTTCCCCCACGCCTGCTTGAGCCGTTCTTTGCGGCCCGCGCCCGCGTAGATGAGGGGCAGGGCCACGTTCTCCAGGGCGCTGGTGCGGGGCAGGAGGTTGAAGCTCTGGAACACGAAGCCCAGCTTGAGGTTGCGGATGGCGGCCAGCTCGTCCGGGCTGCGGCTCGAGATGTCGCGCCCCTCGAGGAGGTACTCGCCCGAGGTCGGGGAGTCGAGGCAGCCCAGGAGGTTCATGAAGGTGGACTTGCCCGAGCCCGAGGGGCCCATGACGGCCGCGAACTCGCCGGCGTGGATCTGGGCCGAGACCTCGCGGAGGGCGTGGACGGTGTAGCTCCCCAGCGCGTAGTCCTTGGTCAGGCGGCGGGTCTCGATGAGGGCGGCCATGCTAGAACCCCAGCCGGAGCCCGCGGCTTCCCGTCCGGCTCGCGGCGGAGCCGCCCGGGGCCGCGCCCACGATGACCTCCTGCCCTTCCCG
>JBBTDR010000100.1:0-6298 GCA_038042665.1 Nitrospinota bacterium | reverse complement strand
AGGCCACGGCGAACGCCTTCGGCATCGCGGGGAGCCAGGCGGCGGGCTCGATGCAGTACCTCGACAACGGGGCCTGGACCAAGCGCTTCCACCCCGGCTGGGCGGCCCACAGCGGCATCATCGCCGCCTACCTGGCCCAGGAGGGCTACACCGGGCCCGAGGACATCCTCGGCGGGCCCTCGGGCTTCCTCCACGGCTACAGCGACGATGCCCACCCCGAGTACGTGCTGGAGCACCTGGGCGAGTACTGGGAGGTCTGCCTCTCCGCCATCAAGCCCCACGCCTGCTGCCGCTACAACCACGCCTCGGTGGACGCCGTGGTCCGGCTCTGTAAGCAGCACGACATCCGGGCCGAGGAGGTGCAGCGGGTGGAGGTGCGGGTGCCCGAGACGAGCGTGATGGTGGTCATCGAGCCCCAGGCCATCAAGGTGGCGCCCCAGAACGTGGTGGACGCGCAGTTCAGCCTTCCATACGCCGTGGCGGTGGCCCTGCTCCGCCGGCGGGCGGGGCTGGAGGAGTACCAGGACGACTTCCTCCACTCCCAGGTGCACCGCTCGGTCATCGGCAAGATCCACTGTCTGGGCGACGCGGAGATGGAGAAGGAGTTTCCGGACAAGTGGCAGGCCCGGGTGCGGATCGAGACCGCGCGGGGGGTCTTCGAGGCCCATCAGGAGTACCCCAAGGGGGACCCGCGCAACCCCCTCACCTGGGAGGAGCTCATCGAGCGCTTCCACGACCTGACGGGCCCCGTGCTGGAGGCCGGGACGCGCCGGGCGCTGGTGGAGCGGGTGCGGGGGCTGGAGCGGCTCCAGAGCATCGCCGAGGTGACGGAGCTGGCCGCGGCGGCCGTGCCCGCCCGCGCCTGAGGCCCGGCTACTTCTGGCTGAGCGCCCCGATGTGCTCCAGGAGGGTGATGCCCAGGGCGAGGCGCCCGGCGAGGCGGTCCAGGAGGTGGGTGTTCATCCCGGGGAGGTAGCGCCCGGGGTCGCGGGAGCCCAGGAGGAGGAGCCCCAGGAGCCTGTCCCCGGTCTTCAGGGGGACGAGGGCGGCCGAGCGCAGCTGCGCGCGCACTCCGGCCGGGAAGAGCGGCCCGGCGCCTTCCGCGAGCCTCCCTTGCAGGATGATCTTCTCTCCGAAGGGGCCGGAGGGGCCGGAGGGAAGGTGGGGGGTCTCCTCCTCGCCTGCCTCCCGCAGCCCGGGCGGGGGTTCCATCTCCCCGCCGCGCAGGGCCTCGAGGGAGACTCCGCAGAGGAGGAAGCCCGCGTGCTCGAGGCCGAAGCGCCGCGCCATCTCGGCGGCGATGCGGGAGAGGTTCGAGGCCGAGAGGGGGATCTGGAAGAGCAGGTTCTCGAGGGCGATGAAGTCCTGCTCGATCCGCTCGTTGCAGCGGACGGTCTCGATGGTCTCGTCGAGGAGGTCGAGGAGATCCTCCCGCTCGCCCTTGAGGCGGTCGAAGAGGCGCCCGCGCAGGTTGAGCACCTTCTGGAAGGCGGGGGTTTCGCCGAGCAGGCCGCTCCCGCGCAGGAGGCCGGGGTGCTCGATGAAGAAGTTGGGGTTCTCTTCCAGGAAGCGGATCACGTCCTCGGCCGCGGCAGGCGACATCGCCTCTCCCCCTCGGGACGGCTGGCTTGTTCTTGCGGGCGGATTCGGGACGTACGCCCGGCAGTCTACCATTACCGGGGGCGTTGACAAAAGGTTTTCCGCGGATCAAAACACAAGGCGGCCCAGGGAGTCCGGGCGCGCGGGGCGCGCCCCCCCTTTCTCCGAGAGGTGACGCATGGAACCCTTTGCCCCAGGACGCACGGTCGTCGGTTTCGTCGGAATCGGGAAGATGGGCGTGCCGATGTCGCGGAACCTCCGCCGGGGGGATTTCGCGGTCGTGGCCTTCGACACCCGCCCCGAGGCGCTGGAGGCGGTCCGGGGGGACGGTGTGCAGCCCGCGAAGAGCCTGGCCGAGGTGGCCTCCCGGGCGGACGTGGTCATCACCATGCTGCCCGACAGCGGCATCGTGGAGAAGGTGGCGCTGGGCCCCGGCGGGCTGGCGGAACATCTGGCCTCCGGCAAGCTCATCATCGACATGAGCTCCTCCTATCCGGTGCGCACCAAGGCGCTGGCCGAGGCCCTCGCGAAGCGGGGCATTCACCTCATCGGCGCCCCGGTGAGCGGCGGGGTGAGCGGGGCGGAGGCGGCCACCCTGGCCATCATGCCGGGCGGACCCAAGGCGATCGTCGAGGCGGCCATGCCGCTGTTCAAGGTGCTGGGCAAGGCCATCACCCACGTGAGCGAGGCGGTGGAGTCGGGCCACGCCATGAAGTGCGTGAACAACTTCCTCTCGGCCACGAACTTGGTCGCCTCGCTCGAGGCCATGACCCTCGCCGCCAAACTGGGCCTGGACCCGCAGACGGCGGTCGACGTGGTGAACAACAGCACCGGCATGAACGCGGCCACCCGGGACAAGTGGCCCCGCTTCTTCCTCAAGCGCTCCTTCACCACGGGCTTCAGCATGGGCCTCATGCACAAGGACCTCTGCATGGGCAGCGACCTGGCCCGGGAGACCGGGACCCCGCTCTTCCTGCTCAACCATGTGCGGCAGATGTACGCCCTGGGGGTCGCGCAGTACGGCTTCGACGCCGACCAGGCCTACCTGCTGGAGATCATCGAGAAATGGGCGAATCACCGCGGGGAGCCGCCGAAGAAGGGATAGGGGGCATCGCGATGCGGACGCCGGCGAACGGAAGGGGCAAGGCCGCCCTCGGCGCCGCCCTGGCCCTGCTGCTCGCCCTGGGCGGCCTCTCGGGTTGCGCCTGGTGGGAGAAAAACGTCGGCCAGCGGGTCGAGAAGATGGTGACGAAGCGGCTCCTCATCACCACCGACCCGCCGGACGCGGACGTGTACGTCAACAACGTCTTCCAGGGGAAGACCCCCCTCACGCTCACCTTCAGAGTGAACGTCCGGGACTTCATGAAGGGGTTCGCCATCGTGGTCCAGAAGGAGGGGTACGTCACCCTCCAGCGCGAGGTGGACTACAAGACCGACTCGGTGCAGTTCAAGCTCAACCGCCAGCCGCCCCGGTAGCCTTCCCGCCGCGAATTGACAAAATCCCAATGGGTTGGTAGAAACTTGCCCTTTCTCCGGGGCCCCTGGGCGCCCCGGGCGGATAGCGGGTCGGGTGGGAGAGCCTTGTTATGTATGCGGTTGTGGAGACGGGTGGCAAGCAGGTCCGGGTCGAGGCGGGGGACCTCCTCTTCGTCGAGCGCCTGGGCGGCGAGGTGGGCGAGACCGTGGACCTGGACCGGGTGCACATGATCGTGGACGGCGCGAAGGTCGTCGCCGACCCGGGCGCGCTGAAG
This sequence comes from Nitrospinota bacterium, assembly GCA_038042665.1. Taxonomy (GTDB): domain Bacteria; phylum UBA8248; class UBA8248; order UBA8248; family UBA8248; genus 2-12-FULL-69-37. The sequence continues at coordinate 2,948 of JBBTDR010000100.1, read as the reverse complement.
GACGCCAAGGTGCGGGCCGTCATCAAGGGCCACGGGCGGGGCCGCAAGGTGATCGCCTTCCGGTACAAGAAGCGCAAGAACATCCGCGTCAAGCGCGGCCACCGGCAGTCCTTCACCGAGATCCAGGTGACCGAGATCCTCGCTTCCTGAAAGGGCGGGAGTGCGTCATGGCTCATAAGAAAGCAGGCGGCAGCTCCTCCAACGGCCGCGACAGCGCAGGCCGCCGGCTGGGCGTCAAGCGCTTCGCCGGCGAGGCCGTCCACGCGGGCACCATCCTCGTGCGCCAGCGGGGCACGGTGTTCCACCCGGGCGAGAACGTGGGCCTCGGCAACGACCACACCCTCTTCGCCAAGGTGAACGGCGTCGTGAAGTTCGCCCACAAGGCGGGGGGGCGCCGCACCGTCAGCGTGACCCCCGGCGAGTAGGCCGCCCGTGGGGCCTCCTCTCATCCCGCCATGTTCGTCGACACCGCGCGCGTGCGCGTCCAGGCCGGGGACGGCGGGAACGGCTGCCTGAGCTTCCGGCGGGAGAAGTACATCCCCCGCGGCGGCCCCGACGGCGGCGACGGCGGGCGCGGGGGCCACGTCATCTTCCAGGCCGAACCCTCCATCAACACCCTGCTTCACTTCCGCTACGAGCCCCTCTTGCGTGCCTCCAGGGGGCAGCACGGCAAGGGGCGGAAGATGCACGGCGCCGACGGCGGGGACCTGCGCGTCCCCGTCCCCGTGGGCACCCTCGTGAATGACGCCGGGACGGGCGAGCCAATCGCCGACCTCTCCCAGCCCGGCCAGGAGCTCATCGTGGCCCGGGGCGGCCGGGGCGGCCTTGGCAACGACCACTTCAAGAGCGCCACCAACCAGGCCCCCCGCAAGACCACCAAGGGAAAGCCGGGCGAGGAGCGCGTCCTCGAGCTGGAGCTCAAGCTCCTGGCCGACGTGGGGCTGGTGGGGATGCCCAACGCCGGGAAGTCCACCCTCATCTCCCGCATCTCGGCCAGCCGCCCCAAGATCGCGGACTACCCCTTCACCACCCTGGTCCCCAACCTGGGGGTGGTGAGCCTGGGCGGCTACCGCTCCTGCGTGGTGGCCGACATCCCGGGCCTCATCCCGGGCGCCCATGAGGGGAAGGGCTTGGGGGACCGCTTCCTCCGCCACGTGGACCGCTGCGCGATGCTCCTGCACCTCGTGGACGCTTCGCTGCCCCCCGCCCAGGGGCTGGAGGAGTTCGAGGCCCTCGGCCAGGAGCTCGGGTTGTTCTCCCCCGGCCTGGCGGCCAGGCCCCGGGTGGCGGTGCTGACCAAGCTGGACATCACCGAGGCGAGGGAGCACCGGCCCTCCCTCCAGGCGGAGATCGAAGCGCTTGGGTTCGAGTGCCTGGCCGTCTCCGCCGCGTCCGGGGAGGGGCTCAGGGAGCTGATCGGCGGCCTCGCCCGCAGGCTGGCGGAGCTCTCCCCCGGACGGTGGGCCGCGAAGGCCGACGGGGCCGTGGCGGAGGAGGCGGTGGCCCAATGAACACCACCCCCGGCGGGAAGCGCGCCGAGCCGGCCCTCGCCAGCCGCCGGATCGTCATCAAGGTCGGCAGCTCGGTGCTCACCGCCCCGGACGAGCAGGGCGTGAACCGCCGCGTCCTGGGGCGCATCGCCTCCCAGGTAGCCGCGCTCCGCCAGGCCGGGCGGGAGGTGGTGCTCGTCTCCTCGGGGGCCGTCGCGGCGGGCTCAAAGCGCCTGGGCATCCAGGGGGCGCCCAAGGGCATGCCCGAGCGCCAGGCCGCCGCCGCCGTGGGCCAGCCCATCCTGATGGAGGCCTACGGCCGGGCCTTCCGCCGGCGGGGGGTGGAGACGGCCCAGGTGCTCCTTACCCACGCCGACCTCGACGCGCGCACCCGTTTCCTGAACGCCTGCAACACCTTCGAGGCGCTGCTCGGGCGGGGGGTGCTCCCCATCGTGAACGAGAACGACACGGTCTCGGTCGAGGAGATCCGCTTCGGGGACAACGACACCCTGGCCGCCCTCGTGGCCCAGATGGTGCGGGCGGGGCTGGTGGTCATCCTCTCGGACGTCGAGGGGCTCTACGACGCCGACCCCAGGAAGAACGCCTCGGCCAAGCTCATCCGCCGGGTAGAGGGGCTTCCCGCCGGGGTCGAGGGCAGCGCCGGCACCAGCGTCAACCCGCTCGCCCACGGCGGCATGGTCACGAAGGTGCGGGCGGTGAAGGTGCTGAACCGGATGGGCATCGCCACCCTCATCGTCCGGGGCCGCGCCCCCCGGATCCTGCTCCGCGCCCTGGAGAGCGGGGGGGAGGGCACTCTCTTCCTCCCGGACGGCGCCCCCCTCCAGGCCCGCAAGGGCTGGATCGGCACCACGGTCATCCCGCGCGGGTGGATCCGCCTGGACGCGGGGGCGGTGGCCGCCCTCCTCGAGCGGGGGCGGAGCCTCCTCCCCAAGGGGATCGTGGAAGCGGGCGGGGAGTTCCGCTTCGGCGACGTGGTCGAGCTCCGCGACCCCAAGGGAAGGCCGGTCGGGCGGGGCCTCGCGAACTACGGGGCGGATGAAGTGAACCGCATCGCCGGCAAGCACACGGGCGAGATCGCGGCCATCCTGGGCGGCAAGGACTACGACGAGGTGGTGCACCGCAACAACCTGGTGCTCTTGGACTGAGGCGGAGGCGCATTGCGGATCGGCATCCAGGGCGGCACCTTCAACCCCATCCACTACGGCCACCTGCGGGGGGCCGAGGAGGTCCGCGAGGCCCTCGCACTGGGCCAGGTGCGCTTCATCCCCTCCGCCGAGCCCCCCCACAAGCCCGGCGAGGATGTCGCCCCCGCCCAGGACCGCCTGGAGATGGTGCGCCTGGCGGTCGCGGGGCACGAGGGCTTCGCCTGCGACCCCATCGAGGTCGGGCGGGGCGGGCGCTCCTACACCCTGGACACCCTCGCCGCCCTGGCCGAGG